>NZ_SDKK01000074.1 GCF_008107625.1 Zoogloea oleivorans | reverse complement strand
TTGCCCGAAGACTCAATCCCTCATTGCTGCACCGATGAATCTGATTACGTTCGTCCATCGACAACTGGCTGTAGTGAGTTCCCATGCATACACCCTACCAAATCGGGGTGTTGCACTTCAGTCTAGAGCGCGCCGAGTTAAAAAATCCGAGAAATCAATATTACCTTTTTCAAATGCTTGCCTAGCCTTCGTTTCAAAAATCTGCCGTTCAGCAAGAGTCATTCTTCCTTTATCAGGATCGTTGACCCTTTCTCCCTTTGGTCCTCCAGGAATAACGAACCTTGCCAATAAGGTTGCCGCCTCAGTATCCACGAGAGGTTCATTAAGCATATCCGCTGAATCTAGAAAAAAACGTCTTAATGACCCAAGAACGTATTCTCGATCGGCTTTCACAAGTGCTGCTCGCCACCAAAGCAAATGTTCACTTGTAATAACATTAATTTCAATACACCCGCGAGAGTGTAAAAACCTCAGCAACGATATAATGACTATATAGTATCCTTGAACAGTCATATATGCATTAATTTGGCACCTAAGCGCCATCAACACTTTAAACCTAGATACAAAGCTTGCTGACGCATAAGGCAATAGCTTAGAAAAATTTATAGACCACTCTTCAAGAAACCACTTTTCATCTCGTGGAATAATTTTTCCGCCCCACTGAGTAATAATCGGCTTGTCTAAGTCGTACATCTCGTTAGAAATGTACGACTTAGACAACATGGACTCATCTTCACCCATGTTATCAACATAATTTTCTGATTTCTTATTATTCATTTTTTACACACCTTTAAATTTTCCGAGCATTCTCTTCTGGGTCCCAAGCGTCACCTCCGACGCCTGCTCGTGAATATAACGTTGCTTATAATGCTCAACCATCTTTGAACCCGGCGCCCACCCTCCAGTCATCTCTGCTGCAGTTACAACTTTTTCGAAAAGGTGCGGGTTGTTTTTAAAATCATATTTTTCATTGGCCTCTCGAAACCACGTATCAAAAAATGAATGCCGAAGTACATGTGGACTTATTTTTTTTTGCCATTCTGGGCCATAAAGACCTTCAAGCTTTCGTACTATCCTATAAAACGAGGAAATAGAGAGCGGGCTAGCTTTCTCTCCATTCGCACAAAATACATACGGATGTTTAGCTTTTCGTGGACGACCACCTGATCTGGCCGAAATGTAGTTACCCAAACGACTCATCAATTCAGAATTTATTCGAATGACACGCGACCGAGTTTTAAAACCAGGTCGATCAGCCCTTGTATCCATATTTCCATTTTTATCCTTTTTTATAATTAGGAAATCTTCATCAATGCTGTCAATCTGCAGCACTGCGATTTCAGAGACCCGAATTCCAGTCGATATTAAAATCTCAACAATAAGAAGATTTCGTACTCTAGTTTTTTGAAGATGAAAAATTTCTGCCTCAAGCTCAGCGCATTCTCCAGCCACTAGCCCCATCACCTTTTCGATGGAGGCCGGCGCCAATGGTTTTTCAGGATCCAACTCATTTTTTCTCTTTGGAGGCACTAACATATTAAGAATTTTTTCAAACTCCTCCTTTTTTTTAATCAAAAACTCTCCTCTTTTATCCTTGTAGCTCAGCAACTCAATTTCGCGATCCACCAAATACATTAAGAACTTTCCAGCGTAGTAGGCCCTAATTCTCTTAGTGCTGGCATCAACAAAAAATGCGTCAACTTTGGAATTTACTTTTGTTTTAGCCATCGAGACAACTTTT
Organism: Zoogloea oleivorans; assembly: GCF_008107625.1. GTDB lineage: Bacteria > Pseudomonadota > Gammaproteobacteria > Burkholderiales > Rhodocyclaceae > Zoogloea > Zoogloea oleivorans. The sequence goes on along the minus strand of NZ_SDKK01000074.1, from coordinate 1,124 downwards.
CTGTTTGTGATCGTTTTCTTTACTGCATCCCCACAACGAGCAACGAGAGCAGCCACCTCACTTCTGAAGAGTATGTTCCCTTCCCGGAATCTCGCTTTCAGATCAATGCGATTACCAAGCAAGAACTGCTTAACGATCCTAATAGCATTAGCGGCGCTTCTTAACGTATTCGATGCTTTTTTTTCCTGATAAAGGCTCATCAAGTAAATCGTCGAATCAAAATCAGGAAAACCTTCAACATCAACCAACAGCCATACTCGGTCCCCGGTTGCCATCTCAACCTGTCGGACAATAAAAATAGTTTTTTCGGCGGGATATTTCATACGAGGAACAATATAGCAGACCCCAAAAAAAGGCTAAGCGATTTTTTAAAAAATAAGTTATGCCCTTCCGTTCAGGTTAAAAACCAGAAATCCAAACCGAGGCGAATCAACAAAATCTCTTTTATTTTCAACGCCTTGCAATGGCATTCATCCCAGGCACAACCTAAAAACTTAATTTATTTTATGTTTAGGAATTTGAGCGAACCCTAGACACTTCCATCTACTCCAGCCAAGTACAGACAGAAATGCCATAAGACCAGAAGAGGCGACCGCATGCCTACTACTAGCTAGATGCATGGGGGGCACTGATTTATTCGATATTCAGATGTCCGTGCAAATCAAAAGCAATGGTTTGCAAACTTCGAGCGTCACCAAAACAGATTTAATCAGGGCTTCTTAGAAATCCAAGATAAGTTGGCAGTCCTTGCGCTCAAGTCCACACACACCCTGACGCTTTTAATCTCTTTCGACCAAATGCGTTCTTTGAGGGGGCAGGTTTAGCCGCATTTAAAGGGATAGAGCGAGAATCGACGCAGACGCAAGACAACATTCAATCTTGCCTACGTATTTATTAACGACTTCTCCAGCGATGTTCAGTGAAGGCGCAGGTTCGGCGTAAGGTAACCATTTTTAGTAGCACGCACTTCGGAACTGAACATTCCAAAACAACTTTCAATCTCGTCCGCCCATTCAGGGATAACTGATCCAGCTGTGTTCAATGAGGGCGTAGGTTCGGCCTAGGGTATTCGTCTTGATAACGAATACATTGGAACTGGACATTCCAAAACAACTTTCAATCCC
>NZ_SDKK01000047.1:8773-17623 GCF_008107625.1 Zoogloea oleivorans | reverse complement strand
CTTGCCGCCGGGCATCTTGTCCATCGGGATGCCGGCCTGGGTGCAATACACGTCGGGGCTCATGGCCGCACCGGCAATCTTGATCATCGGGGCCAGGAAAGTTAGTGTGAGACCAAAGAGGAGATCGGCGATGCCACCCCGTCCTGTATCAAGCAGCCGTGATCCGGTGTGTGGGATGGATGTGCTTGTCGCCAACTCCCGTTTCTCCACGGTCCATCACACACTCACTTTCCATTTTTGCTCGGCGCAGTGCCGGGATCGTTTCCTGGAGATTCCGGCGCTCTATACCGGCGCCCAGCGTACGGCCAATATCCTGCCTATACCGAAGCGGCGGAACTTGCGCATCGCTACGGGCAGTCCTGACGCGCTCGACGACGCCTGTCGGCGTATCCAGACCTTGATGGGCGTGACCTCCGTGTCAGCCAAAGGCAGACGACTTCGGGTGGACTACGATCTGCGGCAGGTCTCGCTTCACCAGATCGAGGCGGAAGCACAAGGCGCAGGCATCACCTTCAGCGGTGGCCTGCATGCACTGCAGCGTAGCCTGTGGCGATTCTTCGAGCACAACGAACTTGAAAACGCGGCCCACGCCGGCACCAGGACGTGCTGTAGCCGTCCACCGACGCCGCACTGATTCGTGTTCTGCAACGCAGGAGGCCGTGATGATCGATTCTCGTGAGCCATCCCAAGCTGGAGCGGATGGTCATCCTCACCATTTTCGGCGTGGCAAGTGGGTGTGGTGGGTGTTTGCCGCGATCGCCCTGTTCTACCTGCTGACGGAACACCGCGCGCATCTGTTTGGTGTCTTGCCCTACCTTTTTCTGCTGGCCTGTCCCCTGATGCACCGTTTCATGCATGGCCATCACGGTGCTCACAAGTCGCATGGTCGCGATACCGGTGAAGGAGGAGACGGCCATGGACGCCAGTAACGGTGATTACGGGTTGTGGACGCTCGTCGCCATCAACTCGATCTTCTTCATCCTGTTTGCCGCCAGTTACTTCAAGCCGCAGAGCAAGCAGGACTGGCGAACGCTGGGCATGTTCTCGGCCTTTGTCGTCGCCCTGTTCACGGAGATGTACGGCTTTCCGCTGACCATCTACCTGCTCTCGGGCTGGCTGTCGGAGCACTTTCCGGGCATCAACTGGCTTTCCCACGATGCAGGACATCTGCCCGAAATGATTTTTGGCTGGAAGGCCAATCCCCATTTCGGCCCCTTCCACCTCCTGTCCAGCCTCGTCATCCTCGGCGGTTTCTGGCTCCTCGCCGATGCCTGGCCGGTGCTCTATGCCGCGCAGAAATCGCGGACGCTGGCGTCGACGGGTCCCTATGCCCGAATCCGTCATCCTCAGTACGCCGCCTTCATTCTCATCATGATCGGCTTCCTGCTGCAGTGGCCGACCCTGGTCACGCTCACGCTGTTTCCGATCCTGCTTGCAACCTACGTCCGCCTGGCGAGACGGGAAGAAAAACAGGCACTGGAGGCATTCGGCGAGGAATACCGCGACTACCTGCTCAGAACGCCCGGGTGGTGGCCAAAGTGGGGTAGCCACCAGACGAAACCTTGAAGGCTGGGTAACTATCAAGGTCGATATAAAAAAGGAGTTGCCATGACATCCCCAGCTTCCGGACACACGCACGACCCTGCCCATCATCACGTTCCGTCCTCTTCTGGGAAAGCGGCGCCAGGAAGCGCGACAGACCCGGTCTGCGGAATGATGGTGAAGCCCGAGTCGACATTCCAAAGTGAGTGGGAAGGCGCGACTTACCGCTTCTGCAGCAGCAAATGCAAGACCAAATTTGATGCAGGTCCGCGTGTGTACTTGCAGCCTGCAAAGCCCGTCGTCACCGATCCCGGCACCGAATACACCTGCCCGATGCATCCGGAGATCCGGCAGATTAGTCCGGGAAACTGTCCGAAATGCGGAATGGCGCTAGAACCGGTCCTGCCTGATCTGGTGACCGAAGACGACAACAGCGAATACCGGGATTTCCGTCGGCGTTTCTGGTTCAGTTTGCCGCTTACCGTTGTGGTGGTGTTCCTGGCCATGGCAGGCCATTTGCTCGGCGGCCTGTCACCGGCTCTTCGCAGTGGCGTGGAACTGGTCCTGACCGTGCCCGTCGTCTTGTGGGCCGGCTGGCCCTTCTTTGTGCGGGGTGCGCAGTCAGTGCTCCATCGTAGTCCGAACATGTGGACGCTGATCAGTCTTGGTACGGGCGCGGCTTTTCTTTACAGCGTCGTCGCGACGCTGGCGCCCGGCTTGTTTCCACTGTCGTTCATGGCCCATGGCCGGATCGGCGTCTACTTTGAAGCGGCGGCCGTCATCATTTCGTTGACGCTGCTCGGCCAGATGCTGGAGCTGCGCGCCCGTTCGCAGACCTCAGCGGCCATCAAGTCGCTACTGGGTCTGGCGCCGAAGACGGCACGGCGGATCCTGGCCGATGGCCGTGAAGAGGATATTCCGCTCAATCATGTCCATGTCGGCGATCTCCTGAGGGTCCGGCCCGGTGAGAAAGTGCCGGTGGACGGTGTTGTGGTCGAAGGAAGCAGTTCGGTCGATGAATCGATGCTGACGGGCGAACCCTTGCCGGTCAGCAAGCGGGCACTGGACAATGTGATCGGCGCAACGATGAACACCTCGGGCAGCCTCGTCATCCGTTCGGAGAAGGTGGGTGCGCAAACCATGCTTGCGCAAATCGTGCAGATGGTCGCTCAGGCCCAGCGTTCCAGGGCACCGATGCAGCGTCTGGCCGACGTAGTTGCCGGGTATTTTGTCGCCGCGGTGGTCACCGTTGCCCTCGCCAGCTTCTTTGCCTGGGGGCTGTTTGGAGGCGATCAGGGTTGGGTCTTCGGACTCATCAGCGCAGTCTCGGTGTTGATCATCGCCTGCCCCTGCGCCCTTGGGCTGGCAACCCCGATGTCGATCATGGTGGCCACCGGCAAGGCCGCCACGCAGGGCATCCTCTTTCGGGATGCGGCCGCAATCGAGGATCTGCGCCGGATCGACACGCTGATCGTGGACAAGACCGGCACCCTGACCGAAGGGCGCCCCGCGTTCGAGCGCGCCGTCGCCTTGCAAGGCAACAGCGAGGACGAGATCCTGCGGCTCGCCGCCAGTCTCGATCAGGGCAGTGAACATCCGCTGGCCGATGCCATTGTGCGTGCCGCGCGTGAGCGGGGGATGAGTCTCGACAAGGTCGAGCAGTTCGAGTCGGCGAGCGGCATCGGCGTTCACGGTACGGTAGGAGGCCGGCGCCTGGCACTCGGTAACATGACGCTGATGGCGCAGGAGGGCATCACGCTTGAATCGTCTACCGAACTTGCAGGGCGTGCCGAAGCGCTCCGCCAGAGCGGCGCCAGCGTGATCCATCTTGCCCGTGACGGGCAGCTTCTCGGCCTGCTGGCTGTTTCCGATCCGATCAAGGCGAGTACGCCGGAAGCCTTGGCGAGCCTGCGGGCGGCGGGGCTGCGCGTAGTGATGGCGACCGGCGATGGTTTGACCACCGCACGCGCTGTGGGGCAGCGGCTTGGTATCGATGAGGTCTACGGAGAGGTCAAGCCGGCCGACAAACTTGCTCTCGTGGAAAGATTCCAGCGCGAAGGACATGTCGTGGCGATGGCCGGCGACGGCATCAACGACGCGCCGGCCCTCGCCAAGGCGGATGTCGGCATCGCCATGGGTACCGGGACCGATGTGGCCATGAACAGTGCGCAGCTGACCCTCGTCAAAGGCGACCTGAGAGGTATTGCCCGTGCCCGTGCGCTGTCAGTCGCCACGGTCCGCAACATGCGGCAGAACCTGGCTTTCGCGTTTCTCTACAACGCCCTTGGTATCCCGATAGCAGCCGGCGCCCTCTATCCGGCGTATGGATTGGTCCTCTCGCCAATGATCGCCGCCCTGGCGATGAGTTTTTCATCGGCCAGTGTGGTCGGAAATGCACTGCGCCTCAGGAAGGCAGAAACAGACACACAGAGCTCCTGAGTTTTCAAGCTGAGCCTGCGCCGGCATGACCTTGCAGCCATTCGTGTGGTGAAGGACTACACACCACTCACTTGGTCGCGAATGTACCCGGTGCACCCTGCCATCCATCGTATCAAGGCGCTTTCGTCGGCAATGGGCGTGGAATGATGCGGGGCTTCACGCTCCCAGCCTGCGGCCATCGCAAAGTGAAATTTCTTGAGATCCAGACTGGGTTCTGAATTGGTCGGTTCCGGAGCCAACCAGGGGGCCAGCTTGGCTGCTGGTATCCAGGGGGCCTGATCACCGGGCTGATTCAGTGGAGCGGTATCGTCATCACCTTTGTCAATGTTCCAGTGGGGTTGAGCATGCAGACGTGCCGCCTCCCTTGGGTCCCACTCGGCTCTGAAACGTAACGCAGAAGCGTTCGGTGCTGGTCCGGTATAGAGCTTGAGACTGACGGGCGCCTCGAAAAACCTCGCCCCACCCGCTGCTTGGTAAAATCCTGCCGTCTTGAACCCCGTTGCCATCTACCCCGATGAAACCCCGTAGCGCCATCAAGATCGACCTGTTCGCCGACGACCACCACCGCAAGAAGATCGACGCCTTGGGCGATCCGCTGGCCGAGATCGAGTCGTACATCGACTTCGCGGCGCTGGCGGCCGAGGTCGATCGGATCGCGCCCCGGCCGGTCAGCCCGCTGGGTGGCCGCCCGCCGTATCCGTCCGAGACGATGGTGCGCATCCTGGTCTTGAAGCGCCTGTACAACCTCTCGGACGAGCAGATGGAGTACCAGCTGCTCGATCGCATGAGCTACAAGCGCTTCTGCGGGCTGGCCAACGCAACGAACATCCCTGATCGCACCACCGTCTGGACCTTCGAGAACCGCATTGGCGAAGCCGGTGCGAAGGCGCTGTTCGACGGCGTATCCGCGCAACTGCTCAAGAAAGGCTTCATCGCGCGGGGCGGGCAGATCATTGACGCCACGCTGGTGCCCGCACCCAAACAGCACAACAGCCGGGGCGAGAAGGAACTCATTGAGCAAGGCGCGATGCCGGCCAGCTGGAAGCCCGCGAAGCGACGCCAGAAGGACCTCGACGCAACGTGGACCAAGAAACACGGCAAGAGCCACTTCGGCTACAAGCTCTCCATCAACGTCGACAAGAAATACAAGTTCATCCGCAAGATTGAGACCGACACGGCGAGCACGCACGACAGCCAGCACTTCGAGAACGTCTTCGACACCGCCAACACCAGCCGGGACGTCTATGCCGACCGGGGCTATCCGTCTGCGGAGCGGGAAGCCTGGCTGAAGGAAAACGGCTTCCGCAACCAGATCCAGCGGAAGGGGCAGCGCAACAAGCCCCTGTCCGACTGCCAGCAGCGGCGCAACACACGTATCGCCAAGACGCGCGCCCGGGTCGAGCACGTGTTCGGGGCCATCGACCAGATGGGCGGCAAGCTGCTTCGCACCATCGGTCAGGTGCGGGCGAACTTTGCGATGACGATGATGGCGGCCTGCTACAACCTGAAGCGGCTGGTTTATTTCCAGAAGGCCGGAATCGAGGCCTTCTGAGGCCCGAAATGGGCCGAATCGCCGGGGCCCGCGGCGATTCGAGGTAAAACCGGGGCGATGTTGCCGGCGACGGCGGTGATTAGCCGAAGAAACTGAACCGGATTCGATCGCGATCAGCGTTGCGCGGTGGGGTTTACTGAAAACTTCGGGTTATTCGAGGTGCCCTGACATGGGTCAGGTAATGCATTCCTGCATCCCAACTGTAGTCAACTGCAACTTCCAGGAAGACGCCATCCTGTCCCTTGGGCTCTCTGATGACCAGCAATGGCATTCGGCCATCGTCATCACGGGTGATCAATGGCTTGCATGCAATCCGCAGGCTCGGTCCCCGTGGGGTTGAGACTGGATGCGCATAGGGGGTCTGGACCCCCAACTGATTGCCGACTGCAATGGCCATCTGGCGCCCAAGGGCTTCTATCTTTGCGACAGGAAAACCCGGCAACGCGTTTGCTGATGCAAGCTTTTGTCTGTCACGGCGTCGGCTCATTTTGTTGTCGTAGCGGAGATGGAAAACAAATCCTCGGTCAGTCGATCTCGAAGCTCCTTGCTGTAGGACTCCCCGCGACTGATGGCCACCCCGATCAGCGCGAGTGCATCGATTTGCTCACTTAGGGCTTCATTTTTGAGGTCGACGAATGGCATTTTGCTCATATAGCGCGCAGAAAGATTGAATTGACCGCCTGCCAGATTGTTCGATATCGCGGCGATCAGTCGCGCTACGGTTGCCGAACTGAGTACCGCAACAGCCGCCAACCCCGTTTTTTCGTTGATAACGGTGCTACCGCTGGGAGTCCAGGCATAGCCTTGGACAACCACATATTCACCCGTGGCATCCCAGGCGAACGATCCCGCATTTCCGAAGTAGGTCGACACGATCTTGGGCATGAATCGCTCATGCACGGCTCGCTTACGCGTCAAGTGCCACCAGGAGGCCTCATCGATACCGGTACGGCGTCGGAGTGCCGACTTGTTGGGCTCCAGATACTCACGCACATAATGGGGAAGCAGCTCGAACAGTTTCTCTTCCGAATCCAGTACGGGGATGGACGCTCCGTAAGGATAGAAAACCCAGTGCCCATCATGAATACGACCATCGCGAATGGACGCGTTAATGATGGCTTTTCGGAAGAATTTACGCTCTGTGCGTGGAAGCCGCTTGAACTCGTCATCGTCCAGCACAAAGGCTTCGTTCAGGCCGGTGATCGTCCCTTGGTTGATCGAATACTGAGAAGACAGCCGGGGTAAAGGCTTGTACTGACGAAGTAGTTTCGTAGACGCAAGCGGACGTGGAGCCCAGCCCGACGTCCCTTCGCAGACTTCGGAGTAAATGCTGTAATCCCCATGATCAATCTCGATCAGGCCATCACTGGGCGTCCAGTCCAGACTGCGCAAGGTCCGTAGGGCGCGATCCGATGCGCCGCTGGTGTGGTCTGCCCAAACCATCAAGGTTGGACAGGGAGACTCACTGACTTCGGCCTGCCGACGCCCTACATAGAGGGAGGCATCAACGGTTGCCTGATCGAAAATCGATTGATTTCCCAGACGCACGACCACTTGCTTGAACGCCAGGGCGTCAAGGCGTTCTCGCAAAGGTTCGGCTGACTTTCCATCAAGCAGAGAGGCAGGCAAGACGGCTCCCATCATGCCCTGCGGGGCAAGACTCTCGACACCTTTGGTCAAGAATGCAAACGCCAGATCCGGCCGAGACTGGGCAAGTGTTCCCAAGGACTCGGTGAGCAACGCTCTGGCCGACACCGAAAGCGAACGCCATGATGCGTAAGGTGGGTTCATCAAGCAGATATCCACCTGCTGTGGCCAGTCGGTGCTGAGCGCGTCGCATTGTTCAATCTCTACCGTCACGCGCCCCTCCCAGCCTCGGGTTTCATGAGCGAGCGCAAAGCGCGCCATCAGGATAGCGGGCAGAGAAACATCAAACCCGACGATTCGTAGTGCGCCGCGATAGTTGTGCAGTGACAACTGCCGGATGCTTTCACGCAGAAACTCACCACTGCCACATGCAGGGTCGATTAGCGTGAGTTGCGGCCGAGCTAGCAACTCCGGTGTCAGGCACTGCTCTACCAACGTGCGCACCAGAGGTGTCGGTGTGAAATAGGCCCCGCTGGAACGCGAGGTCGATCCCAGCGAAATCAGTTCGCCCTCATCCAGCAAGCTCATCTGGGGGGAGAGCATGACCAGATTGTGCGCTTCCTGAAAGATGCGCCCCATGGCGTGGCGCAACACCAGTGGCAGGCGGGGCCGCTTGTCCGTTCCTTTGGGGGACAGCAGATCGGCCATGATGCGCTCACGCGTGGAGCTTCCGACACGAGACCAAGAGGCTTCGCAGCGCGCTTGATCAGCCCAATGCATGGTGTGCACGGTCTCATCAGAGGCTTGCTGCAATGCAAAGAGAAAAGCCTCCAAGCCAGCAGAGCCATCCGGCAGCGTTGATCGAATGCGGTTGTAAATGCCCAGGGCGTGCGCAACCACCGACAGCTCTCGCGGCGCTCGCGCTGTTTCCAGGTAGTGTTGAAAAGCTTTGAGGTTGTTCACCACATCGGCGACGGAAGATCGGATGGGTTCCGACTGGTCCCAACGCAGAACTTCGACACCCGAGGTGTCCACGCGAACGTAGTGATCCACGTCGGCAGACCAAGCCACCTCACGCTGTTCGCCGCGTGCGGTCTCCTCGCCTCTGATGTCCAGGCAGAAATTGCCCTTGGCACCATTAAGCATGACGAAACGTTGCTCTGTCGCATCCTCGCGCAGGGGTACGGGGAGGTATCCCAGCGTTCGACGCCAATCACTGACTTGTAGTAACTCCATCATGGTTTATGCCTGTTTTTGTTTTGGTGGAGATCCAATTGCAGTGGGACCCAAGGCGAGCGACATTTGTGCCGCCTCGTCATCTCCGAGCGAATCTAAAATTCGGGCGCGTAATTCCCGTGCCAAGTCAGGCAAGGACAACTCGATCCGAACGCCTCCAGCCGATTTTTCAGATGAGTTGCCTGGGACGATAGCCATGCACGCCACATCAACGTATACGGTGTGATCAGCCCCACTCAGCAGCAGCACGGACGATTTGCAGGCCTCAAAAAGCGCCACTGCAATCGGCTCCAGCTTGCTGACATCCACCCCTAACTGTTCGACCAAGCGCTTGGTCACGAGCAGGACCAGCACCTCGGAAAAGGTGTAGCAAGGTCCATAGCCACGCCGTCCGGCCAATGCCGAATAGGTGCGCTTCCAGTAACGTAAGGTCTGTTCATTCACTTTCAAAACAGTCCGGACTTGGTGTGGGGATAGCTTCATGGTCAGATTAA
>NZ_SDKK01000047.1:6721-8730 GCF_008107625.1 Zoogloea oleivorans | reverse complement strand
AGTTTAATCTGACCATGAAGGAAGTACAAGGCATAAGGCACCGCATTTGATGGACTTTTGACCTTGTAGGCGCCTGGCTCAAGGTCACGCTTGGCAACAGGAGGCTCACCGCTTACTAGGTTTGCCGTTGCGGGAATCCGGAGGGCCAATCACACCTTCCTGACATTCCAGGAACAGGGATGTAATGGCTGCGTCACCCCATTGTCAGCCGCCGGATCGCACACTGATCCTGTGGACTCACAAGGAGGTGACACCATGAAACGCAGTCTAGGTACGACACTCGCCGGTGCGGCGCTGATCCTTGCGTTAGGCGCCTGCTCATCGACTCCCCCCGTTGCAGAGATGCCCGAGTTCATCTCCAGCGCGTCGACGGCAGCGGACCATCAGCGCATTGCGGACTACTTCGCGAAAAAAGCGGCTGGTTATGAGGCCGAAGCCAAGCAACACGAAAAAATGGTTACCGCGTACTCGGGGCGTCCGAAAGGCGATGTCGGGATGTGGGCATCGCACTGTGGCGCTTTGAAAGCGAAGCTCAAGGAAGCTGCCCAGGAGGCCCGGGCACTGGAAAAGGGGCATCGCGACCTGGCGGAGAGTCTTGGCAAATAAGTCATTGCCGAGCCGGCGTGAGTCTCGTGCGGTTCGGCCTGGACAGGGGAACATCATGCAAGAAGCGAACGAAGACCTGAGAGCGCGTCTTCAGGCCAATCTCGACGTAGCAGCCGGACTCTGCCGTCTGGGCTTCACCTACGGTGAGCAGGTGACGACATTGACCACCGAGACGATGCAGAAGTGGGTGCATCAGGCTGACCACGACCCCAAAGCGTTGTTGCAGGGAGACGTTGCGGGTTTCACCGCGGCAAGTGGCCGGATTGCGGTGGACCACTGGTCGGCACTGCTTTCGTGCACGCTGGAATTTCAGAAGGCATTTCTGGCTGCACTTCCTAAGCGCTAGCCGCGTAGCGGGCAGGAGAAAGCTGACAGGAATGTAATCATCGGGTCATGTCTCTGACGGCTCCAGAAGCACAAACTGGCCTTGTCGGACCCGCCCGCCGGCATCTCGAATCCTCTGGACCCCCTTTTTTGGAGAAGCTGTCATGAAACTCAATTCTTTTCTCTCGACCGCGCTGATTGCCACCGTTGCAGCGCTGTCCTTTGGCACCCAGGCTGCGGATACCGACAAGGCACCCGCCGAGCAAACCGATAAGGCCACGCCGAAGAAGGTGAAGCCCCATTCCCACATGACGGAAAAGACCGGTATCCCGGCGGCGGCCCCTGAGGCTACGGGGGAAAAGGCGGCACCGGCCAAGGATGCAAAGCGTCACAACCACCAGCGGGACATGAAGTAAACGCAGTCATTCAGAGGCCCCGTGAAGGGGCCTCGGTGTTTTGAACATGAAAACCCCAACCCACGATGAACACGGGAGCCGTTGTTCTTGCCGCNNCTCAGTAGCAAATGGCACGAGACCGGACCGATCGATCCGGTGAAGGCCATCCAGATCATGAACGAACAGGAGTAAGTTGCCATGCCCCTCGTTGCCGGAATTGGAAGCCTTGGGCCGGTTCAGCCGACCTCGGACGCTGGGCACAGTGGTCACACCGTTTCGGCAAGTGGCACCTCTTCCTTTGCCGGCGCTCTTTCACAGGTCATGAGCAGAACGACCAGTACGGCCCCGTCGGGGACGCCCAGTCCAGCATCCAGTACGGGGGGCGCACCGCAGAGTTCAGCACAACGCGATACACGGCCCTCTTTGGGGGATGTCTTCCAACCCCGTCACATCCCATTGGTGGGATCAGGGCACCCGAGCCATGATTTTCAGCAACTCGCCTTGGGCTTGAGGGCCTATCGTCAGCAAATCATCGCGTCCAATATCGCCAACGCCGATACCCCCGGCTACAAGGCCGTCGACATCGATTTCCAGGACGCGCTACGTAACGCCCAGGCGGCGGCGAATGTGCCTCCAGTATCCCTGACCACGACCTCAGCGGGGCACTTGCCAGGACAAAGCACC
>NZ_SDKK01000047.1:0-594 GCF_008107625.1 Zoogloea oleivorans | reverse complement strand
CCCACACCTTCTTCGTGGTTGTCCTTACCCCGATCCAAGGTCTTTTCGGCTTCGCGCTTTTTGGCCTGGCTTTCCTTTGTTGCCGGCGGCATCTTCTTGGCTTCATGGAGGGCATGACCGCCAACCCCCTCCATGTGGTTGTCCTTCTCCCGATCCCAGTTCTTCTGCAGATCGCGTTCCTTCTTTACGTCGGCAGCGGTGGGCTTGCCTTGCTTTTGCAGTTCGTTGAGGGTGTGTCCGCCAACGCCTTCAACGTGATTGTCCTTGTCGTTAAGGTCAGCATGGGCAGCGCCGGCAGCGAGCAGCAGCGCAGCAAATACGGTGGAAATGAGTTTCATGATTTTCTCCTTTGGTTCGGTCATGAGTGAGCCTGCAGTTGAAGCATGCGCTACCGACCCTTACGAGACCCGAACATGGGGGTGACAATTGCGTCACCTTCGTGTCAGGAACAGGAGCTTCATCCAGATTCCCTGAGGGGGATCGCTCCACCGTTGTCCCAATTGCAAAGTGAAAAAATGCGCTCCGGCACCGTTGACCTTCCCATGATGGCAAGGTCTAGCCTGCTCCTGTCACCTCAACAGGAGTTGCATCATG
>NZ_SDKK01000088.1 GCF_008107625.1 Zoogloea oleivorans | reverse complement strand
AACCACGAAGAAGGTGTGGGCGGACACGGCCTCTACGAAGCGACCAAGGGCAAGTAGCCCCGACGAGACTCACTTGTAGATCCGACGCGACCACATTCGCGCCTGTTACTCAAGCCCTGACACTCAGTCGGGACTGCCAACAGCCGCGTTTCATCCAGCAACAAAGCGGCCCGACAACATAACAAGCCGCTGACAAAACTGTCATCGGACGGTTTGGCTCCCGTAAGGAGCCAACGTCCATCATAGAAGTGCAGGATCACCTGCACACAACCTGAAGGAGAGAGAAATGATGAAGAAAATGCTGGTCGTGGCCGCGCTGAGCATCCTGGGTACAACGGGCGCATTCGCTTCTGATGAGGCGCGTGCCGCGGCAAGAGAGGTCATCGAGCTGAAGGATGGCTCGACGGTTTATGGGCGCCTCGAAAAACCTCGACTCGCCCACTCTTGATAAAATTGCATCGTTCTGAATCCGCCCCGAGCCGACTCCGATGAAACCGCGCAGCGCCATCAAGACCGACCTGTTCGCAGACGAACATCACCGCAAGAAGATCGATACCCTGGGCGATCCGCTGGTCGAGATCGAGTCCTACATCGACTTCGTGGCGCTGGCGGCCGAGGTCGATCGCATCGCGCCCCGGCCGGTCAGCCCCCAGGGTGGCCGCCCGCCGTACCCGACCGAGACGATGGTGCGCATCCTGGTCCTGAAGCGGCTGTACAACCTGTCGGACGAGCAGATGGAGTACCAGCTGCTTGATCGCATGAGCTACAAGCGCTTCTGCGGGCTGGCGAACGCAACGAACATTCCCGACCGCACCACGGTGTGGACCTTCGAGAACCGCATCGGCGAAGCCGGCGCAAAGGCGTTGTTCGACGGCGTCTCGGCGCAGCTGCTCAAAAAGGGCTTCATCGCCCGCGGTGGTCAGATCATCGACGCGACCCTGGTGCCTGCGCCCAAGCAGCACAACAGCCGGGGCGAGAAAGCGTTGATTGAGCAAGGCGCGATGCCGGCCGCCTGGAAGCCCGCCAAGCGGCGCCAGAAGGACCTCGACGCCACCTGGACCAAGAAACACGGCAAGAGCCACTTCGGCTACAAGCTCTCCATCAACGTCGACATGAAGTACAAGATCATCCGCAAGATCGAGACCGACACGGCCAGCACGCACGACAGCCAGCACTTCGACAACGTGTTCGATACGGCCAACACGAGCCGGGACGTCTATGCCGACCGGGGCTATCCGTCGGCGGAGCGGGAAGCCTGGCTGAAGGAAAACGGTTTCCGCAACCAGATCCAACGCAAGGGCCATCGCAACAAGCCACTGTCCGACTGCCAGCAGCGACGCAACAAGCGCATCGCCAAGACGCGTGCGCGGGTCGAGCACGTGTTCGGGGCCATCGAGCAGATGGGCGGCAAGTTGCTGCGCACCATCGGCCGGGCGCGCGCGAACTTTGCGATGACGATGATGGCGGCCTGCTACAACCTGAAGCGGCTGGTCTATCTCCAGAAGGCCGGAATCGAGGCCTTCTGACGCCAGAAATTGGCCGAATCGCCGCTGCCCGAGGCGATTCGAGGCAAAAACGGGACGGCGCTGCCGGCGACGGCGGTTATGTGCCGAAGAAACTGATCAGAATTCGATCGTGATCAGCATTGCGCGGTGGGATTTACTGAAAACCTCGGGTTATTCGAGGTGCCCTTA
>NZ_SDKK01000043.1 GCF_008107625.1 Zoogloea oleivorans | reverse complement strand
GGTTATTCGAGGTGCCCTTAAGGGTGTGGTTCAATTTGAAGAAAATGCTATAAAGAAAGCCGAAGAGCTACGTTCTCGCCTAAGTGAGTATCAAAAGCAGGTTGCTGAGGATGTTGAAGATGGTGTTAAAGGGGCTGATCAATGGCTAGAAAAAACAATAAGGCAATTGGAAAAGCTTGATCGTTTGATTGGTGATGTTTATTTGAATAAGTCTGTAAAAAAAGGTTCAATTGCTCAGTTGTCTGCAGGTCAAAAAGATACTTCTTCTTTTGCTCAGGCTTTAATCGAAAAATTGGGTTTAATTCTGAATAGGCAGGGTGGGAGGGAGCGGAAGAGTTTGGGTTCTCTGGGAGGGCAGTAATGACTAAGCGCGCAATCAACATCACTCCTGAAATGGAGGATAAGATTGTATCTGTTATAGAGTCTGTTTCAGAGAAAATATCTTGGGCTATAGTTATTGAATCTATAGATAAGGTGCTCAGGCAGAGGTATACGGAACAGGGTTTAAGAAAGCGTCAGAGAATAGCCGATGCGTATCAAGTTAAAAGACTATTTCTTGCTAGGAAAAAGAGTTTTCGAGGGAGCATAAGGTCGCAAGATGCTACTGCAAGGAAAATCGTTGAGTTGGAGTTGAAGGTTGAAAGACTTGAAAGGGAGAATAATAAGCTTGTAGCGAAGTTTGCTGTTTGGAGCTTTAACGCAGCCGCTAATCACATAACTGAGGTGGAACTTAATGCGCCCATTGTGAATGACTGACAATAGAGCCTATTTTCCAAGACGGGCTATGCACAACACTTCAGGCTGTGGTTGTTATCATTTTATTATTAAGATAAAACAGTAGTGACAGGACTAGGGCGTTAGCCAGGGCAATCGTAGCGACCCGACATACCCCACCGCAAAATTTCGTTCACCTTCATGAACTTACACGCCCCCTGTTCACAGCCGCATAAAGTGTGTAGTTTCCTGGCTTTTTGGGCTTCCCATGAAGACAGGAGTGATGCCGCTGATGCAGGTGTTTGTTTCGATCTCCGATCCGCGCAGCCCTCGGCACACGCAGCACGATCTGGCCGAACTTCTGACGGTCGTGGTGTGCGGGGTGCTCAGCGGCGCGGACGACTTTGTGGGCATCGAGGAGTGGGCCAAGTTGAAACTCGACTGGCTGCGGGGTTTCATGAAGCTTGAGCAGGGCATCCCCTCCCACGACACGCTGGCCCGCGTGTTCGGGCTGATTTCGCCCGACGAGTTCGAGGCCGCCTTCCGGCGCTGGGTGGGCATGGTGATCCCCGCGCTGGCAAAAGACACGGTGGTGGCCATCGACGGCAAGACCAGCCGCCGGTCTCACAACAAGAATGACGCCGACTCCCATCCGCTGCACCTGGTGAGCGCCTTCGCCGCCGGCCTCGGGGTCGTTCTGGGGCAGAAGGCCACCGAGGAGAAATCCAACGAGATCACCGCCATTCCCGAGCTGCTCAAGACCCTGGCGCTCCAAGGGACGATCGTGACCATCGACGCAATGGGCACCCAGACGAAGATCGCCGAAACGATCCGCAAAGGCGAGGCCGACTATGTGCTGTGCGTGAAGGACAACCACCCGAATCTGCTCGATTCGATCATGTTTGCCGGGCTGGGCCCGGAAGGCGCATTGCAGCCCTGCTCGACTGACGAAGTCACGGCCACCAAAACGGATCATGGCCGTCTCGAGGTGCGCCGCTGCTGGGCCTACGACGCGGTGGATCGGCTCTACAAGCATGAACAGTGGCAGGACATCCACAGCTTCGCCATCATCGAGCGCGAGCGCACGGAGGACGGGCGGACGAGCATTGAGCGCGCGTATTACATCAGCAGCCTGCCCGCCGACGCCGCACGCCTGGCGCGTGCGGTGAGGAGCCATTGGGAAGTGGAAAACCGGCTCCACTGGTGCCTCGATGTTCAACTCGCGGACGACCAGTCCCGCACTCGCAGTGGTTTCGCGGCCAATAACCTCGCAATCGTCCGCCATATCGTGATGAATCTATTGCGCCTCAACACCACCAGCAAGGTGGGAATAAAGAACAAAAGATTGATGGCTTCGGCGTCTGACGAGTTTCGGGCGGAGGTGCTCGGATTCATGACGTGACGGTGCGATTGCCCTGGGGCGTTAGCAACACGTGAACAGGAACTCCGAATGCTGTCGCCAACCGTTCAATGTTGTCGATGGAAATATTTCTCGCTTGACGTTCAACGTGAGCAACGAAGGTGCGGTGCAGGCCACACTCCAGAGCTAGATCCTCCTGCGACCATTTTTTTCCCTTCCGCAAGCGAATTAAATTTTTAGCGAGTAGCGAACGCGCGCTAGGGTTGCCTTGTGGGCATTGTTGGAGTTCGGAAACTGGAGACATGGGTTCAGTCTCAGCAGTTGCTGCTTTTAAGTCAGCCGCGTTTAAGTCACAATGTTGCTTTGAGAGGTGAGGGTCGAGTCGTCTCCCTTCAGTCCAATCGTTCTCGTGAAAACCGACTTAAATCGTCTTTTAGGACGTTATTTGTCTGTAACTAGTTGAATTTATTGTTTTTAATTTATGTGAGTCTCAAAAAAGTAGGTGCTTGCCAAAGCGGTATGCGAGCCGGAGGTTGGCGGATGCTTCGCGATGGAGGCTGGCATGCAGACCAGGTGAAGTCGGCCTGCGCTGCTATGGTTCGCAAGCAGGCCCGAATTTCACTTGCTCGCCATCTCATTCAACTTATTCGAAATCTCAGTAGTTACACACCTCGATTCATTACGAAGGATGCCAGTCGATGTTCGTTACTCACGCGCTTGCGCACCACCCGTTTGTGTCCAAGCTTCTGGGAGCAGGAGAAGATGCATGGACCTCGATCCGACTGACCGCGACGGAAGAATGGTTCTATGTCACTTATGTTGTGAATGCCGATGACGGGCAGTTCTGCGAGACGGCAATGTTTGCTACCGTTACACACCTTGTCGATGCTTTCCGAGACCGTGAGAGGTTGGGGGTGGAGATTCGAGAGCTTAGTCTTGTCAGTCAACTCCCCCGCAACAACTCCGAGGGGTGGAGGATGGAAGTCCTCAGCAAAATATGGCGTGCCAAGGACTCCATCAATGGCCCAATTACATATCTGTATGAGTTGGCCAACGGTAACCGATACAGCACGTCTCGCGATGCTCCAGAGGGTCTGGAGGATTACGAGCTTCTTCTGGCAGTCCTGTGACTTCGTAAAAGCGTGCGCCCAACTTGCGGCGAGTCCTACTCGAACTCCGCCACCTTGAACTTCAGGACGTTGCAGTTTTCCTTTACCGCTCGCTGCAAGCCGTCGTCGAAGCCGGCCGACGACTCGGCCCGGATCTCCACCGAGATCTCCACCCTCACGCCGCTACGGGCGGTGAACTGCTGGATGACCTCATCGACCAGGTCGGCGAACTGCTTCTTGGCCAGAATCGGATCGAGATCGATACCCCCGTAGTAGCTTGTCCTGGGCGCGCTCTTGGCAGGCTCCGCGATGCCGGGCTTGTACTCCTTCCCGGGGCGCTCTTCGACCTTGTTTCCTTCCGTTCCTGTGCTGCCCGACGACGAGCCTGTGTCGGTGCTCGTTTTTGCTGCCCTGGCCCGCTCTGCGTCTTCGGCTACCCGTAGCGCATCGGCATACGCTGCGGCTGCGCCGGGTTCGATCACCAGCAGCGAGTCGTCCATGATCAGCGACGTGCGCTTGCCGTAAGTGAAGCCGATGTAGCGTTCCTCCTCCCTGCCTTGTGCGAAGCCGAAGAAGTCCCGGCTCTCTGCACCGGCGCCCAGCGTCGCCTGAAACACCGTGTCCTCCTTCAGGCGCGGCAGGTAGAGCTGTTTGCAGGTTTGCTGCCAAACCTCCAGCGGGTGGACATGCTTGACCTCGTCTTTCCAGAACCAGTCCTTGAGCATCTTGGCCAGATGGATCGGCGCCCACTCGGTAATCAGAAGTTCGTTCTCCTTCAGCACCCGCTCGATGTCCTGCGACAGGTTTTGCGCGCCGGCATTGAGCTGAAAATGCTCCCAGCGGATTTCGGACAAGCCCTTGCCCGGGCGGGCCTCCTGCATCGGCGCGATGATCCACTTGTAGGTCTCGCGGATCATCCGGCGCAGGGCGTCATTCGCATCCTCCAGGCTCTTGCTGGCCTGCCTGGACTGGAAAACGTCGAGGTTGAGCTTCGCTTCCTTGATGTCGCTCACGATGGTGTGCCACGCCATCGTCGAGCGCACCTGTTCCTTCAGGCGGCTGACGCTGTCGTAGTCGGCGGCCAGAAAGATCAGCCGGTTTTGCTTGAAGCGCGGCTGCTCGCCCCGCTGCTTGAGGATCTCGCCGGCGCGGTCGATCGCCAGGCTCTGGCCCGAACGGCTGAAAGCCGCATCCGGCGGCAGGACCACGAGGCGCAACTGCCAGTCGTCGGGCACATCGCCGCTCGCCGTGAAAATGTGGATGCCGCCAAACAGCCCGCTCGCCAGGACTTTCTGGATACGGTCGCGGATGACCGGGAACACGTCCTCCTTGTCCTGGAAGCGGCGCTTCCGGTCTTCCATCTCCCGCCTGAGGTTCGGACGGGTGTCGAACCAGAAGCGGTTGTTGCCGCTGTTGAGATAGTGGAGGCGGTCGGCCAGGCGACGCAGCGCGTCCTTGTAGATGCCGACCTGTTGCCCGGGCTGGGCGACGCCGAGGGCGACGCGTTCCAACTCGATGCCTCGCACCATCTGGTTGACGGTGCACGGCGCGCTGCCAAGGAAGATCGCCCGTGCCGTGCGCCGGCAGGCCTGCACGCTCCCGAGGCGGGTGTCACGGTTCTCGATCTCGGTCGTTTCGGCCCGCTCGCCATCCACATCGCGCTCGACGACCGGGTCCCAGCCGGGGGGGAGGTAATAGATGAGGTCGTTGCGGGTTTCGGCATCCTCCAGAGGGAAGCTACCGGGCATGATCAGCGGGTCCTTGTCATTGTCCTTCCACAGCCGGTGGATGACCTTGGCCATCAGCTTGAGCACCCCCCGGGTGCGCTGGAAATTGTCCAGCGAGGACCAGTCTTCGTACAGCCGGTCGAAGACTTCCGGGTGGATCGGGTACGCGCGCATCAGGCGCTCGAAGTAGCGGCTCTCCTGCGTTTCCCGCGGAAACTCTTCGCTGTTCGCCGCGTAGTAGTCGGCGAAGGCCCGGCACACCATTTCGGCTGCCAGCTTGTCGTTGATGTTCGTGAACAGCCGGCGGCGGACGATCTCGAACGCTTCCTCGGTACCCACCGGCTTCCATAACG
This sequence comes from Zoogloea oleivorans, assembly GCF_008107625.1. Classification (GTDB taxonomy): domain Bacteria; phylum Pseudomonadota; class Gammaproteobacteria; order Burkholderiales; family Rhodocyclaceae; genus Zoogloea; species Zoogloea oleivorans. Next base: position 15,341 of record NZ_SDKK01000043.1, on the reverse strand, counting down.
CCTGGATGCGACCGAAGTAGTGCGACAGGGAGGCCAGCGCCCGCACGCCGCGCTGGCTGCCCGCCTCCTTGTCCGATTCGGGAAGCGAGGCCAGCAGCACAGCGGTCGGAACGGCCTTCAGCGCTTCCGTCAGCGCCTGCACGAAGCTCAGGTTCGAATCGAAACTGCCGCCGGTCAGCACCTTGCCCTCTTCGAACTGACGCACGTAGGCCACCAACTCGTCGATCAGGATCACGCAGGGTGCGTAGCGGCTGAGCAAAGTTTCCAGTACGGCCTTTCCAGGCGATGTGCCCGAGGCGTCCGCCTCCGCCACCAGCGCGTAGCCCTCGGCCTTGCCCAGTTGCCAAGCCAGGTCGCCCCACAGGGTCCGGATCGCTTGGCCGTCGCGCAGCACCGGCTGGTTGGGCGAGGACTTGATGCCATCGAGCACGGCGATCCTGGCGCGCGGCAGTTCGGTGACGCGGGCAGCATCCAGAATGGCCGGGACACCGGGCAGGTCACTGGCAACGGCCTCACCTTTGGCGAGGTGATAAACCGCGAGCATCGTATGCGTCTTGCCGCCGCCGAAGGCAGTCTGCAGTTGAATGACCGGATCGCCCCCCTTGCCGGCCAGGCGCTTGACCACCGAGTCGAGCAGCAGACGCATCCCTTCGGTGATGAAGGTTCGCTGGAAAAATAGCGCCGGATTCTGGTACTCCGGGGTGGCCGTGCCGTCATGGACGCGGGACAGGTCAGCCGCGAACTCGGCTTGCTGGAAGGTGCCCTTGAGCACGTCTTCATGCGGAACGGCGATTTCACGCCAGGGCTTGAGAGTCATCGGAAATTCGAAATCTGAGTTAGCCCAAGCAGCAGGCTTGGGCACGTTGAATTGCGTGAGGAATCAGGCACCACTCAACTGGAGGCTTCCGGCGGCATAGCTGCTACGCCCACCTCCGCCGCCAAAGGCTTGTGGTCCCTCGACGGTTTCAGGAAGCTCCGCCGCTGCGCCGCCAATAGCCACCGCAAGTTGGGGGTATACAGGCTCCAGATCCGGCGTTTGCTCCGGAATCCAGCTGGGCAGAGGGTTAACTCCCGTGCGGGTAATGCGCTTGCCCCGAACCTCGACCCAACCTTGTGCAAGCTCCTTCATCATCGGCAGCTTCGCACCGCCCCCGGTCAGGATGACGGAAAGTCCGGCCTGGCTCAGATAGTTCAGCCAAGTGTCGTCAATGGACTCCAGAACCGCCCGAAAGCCGGTCTGAACTCGCTCGGCAAACTCCCGCATCGGGCGCGAGGCCAGGAAGTCCTCCTGATTGATGCGCCCAGGTGTGCTGTCTGCCAGCACATACTTAACTTCGCCAGTTTCAAAGAGACGCTCTTTCAAGCGTCGAATACGCCGGCTCAGATCGGCGGCGACCAGCCGACCCTGGGAGTCTGTGACGTCCACGGCCTGAGCGTCCAGAATGAATTTCTTAAGCATCCCGTCGACCTTGTCGCCGGCCTGCAAGAGCGCCTTGATGGAGCCCGGTACCTGAAACACCCGGGAGGACTCGTCCTCTTCGTTCTCCCTCAGGATGAACAAACCGAAGTCGGTCGTACCCGCGCCCACGTCAATCACAACGAAGGGAAGTCGTTTTTCCTGGCCATCGACAAGTGCGCCGGCCGCAACCGCGACCGGCTCCGGGACACCCTCTGCGATCAGATATTCGGGCCTGCGCGGCAGACTCCGCACCTTGTCCACCGCAGCCTTTACCAGTGCGACGTCTATGCCCCCCTTCCACTGCCCGTGAAAGGTGTCGGCGAGAATTTGTGCCTCAGCGAGCCACTGACGCATCAGGCGATCGGCCCAGGTTTTTTGCGCTGCAGAGGGCCAGCAGGGATGGGCGAAACGCCGCCTCACGTGGCGATGGGATGGCTTTTCGCTCGAAAACCAGGTTTGTAGCTGCGTTACACCCAAATCGGTGAGGTAGGCCAGATAGATCCGGATGAGATCGCCTTCCGTCAGCTTTACTTCGGAAGGGTTCAGCTCTTTGGACAGAATATAGGCATCGAGATCTCCCTCGACGCGCAGGCTGAGCCAGCTTTTGATCGAGTCGAGACGCTGCCGTCCGGAATCCACCAGTTCCTGGCTTCCCTCGACGGCCTCAAAGCCGAACAGGACCTTGCCTGCATCAGAGATGAATACTGACGACGGTACGGCATAGCCTTCCCCACCGGCCTCTGCGCCCAGCTCCAATTCATAGGACTGCCCGTCCACCGACATGGCGAAAGCTTTGGACATGGCGGTACCAAAGTCGAGGCACATGAGCAAGTCGGGCTCATCCACTTCGTATTTGTGGATCGCGTCCAGATTCAGTTCGACGGTTTTTACCGTGACCGAGGGCTTTTCCCGCAGTGGCTCCTCAACGGGTGTCGGCCTGGAGGGCGAGGCCGGCACCGCAGGGAGCGTGTCGGAAATCCTGTCACGCACTTCTTCCTGAGGAGGTGTCAGTGAAACACGGTGGTCCTCCTTCAGCAGGCTCAGCGCTACACCCAGCGCCTCACGCTCGCCGCTCGACACTGTGCCGATTGACCCCCTGTCGATTCGTTCGATCAGGCTTTCCAGTAGATACTTGGCAACTTCGATGTTCACCCTCGTACGCTCCTCGTTGGTCCGACTTATTCCACTAGGCCCTTTACCACGACATCCCCCACACTGCCGTCCTTACGTACTCTCACCACCGCCGGCTGCTTGAGAATGACTTTTTGTCGATCTGTTGCGCCAATCTGTGTAAAGAGCTTTGGCGCAAAGTCCACCTGCTCCCCTGGTGTGCCATACAAGGCAAGGCCTCGGTGGTGTGCTGCAGCCTCCACCTGAAGAGCCAGGGCTTCCAGCCGGGTAAAGCAGTCCGAGGTCACGGCCACCAGACCTTGCTCGTAGATGTCCAGCGTCGCCATGAGCGGATTGCGAATCCCCTCCATCGCCTGCCGAGCCTCCTTGGCCGCATGCAGGGCCAAACCGATGGACTCGTCGGCTTCCCGGGCTGCGGTCTCCTGCGCGGTGTTGCTCGACTCCCGTCGAACGGGCAAACGGCCATGGGTCAGCCAATGCCGGGTGTCTTCGTCCATCTCGGGATGACGTTCCGCTATCTCCCTGGCAATTGCCTGCGCCCTTTGTGGGAAGTTCGAGAGCATATCCAATTGCGCCAGGAGCTGCTGATCTCTTACGCCCTGGCGCCCCAAAAGGATCAGGGCTTCTCGAATATCCTTGATCAGGAGCGACAGGCAGTCTTGCAAGGCAGACGGCCATGACCCACCGCCCAGGAGTTGTCGACAGTAGCTCACCGCCTGAAACATGGCAGGGTCCGTCGCCACCGAGAAGCGGGTACGCAACACCTCGTGGGTCAACAGCATTACTTCCTTGGCAAGTTCGGTCTGGACCTTTTCATTCTGTGGTCGCCCTACGGCCCTGAACGGCACGGATACCAACTGATGCAAAGCCTGCCCGACAGCATCCCCCGCCTCCAGCTCCGAGGCTGGAATAACACCCCGTAAAGCGGCCAGAATGCGGGTGAGTCTGCGGGCGAGGCTATCTCCCGGCGCTTCGGTTTCCGGGTGCACCTCCCTCAGTGGGTTAGCAATGCTCGTCAGCATCGAAGCGATCGAGTCACTTTGCCGCAGTAGGCCCGTAGCCAGTTCAAGACGCGCATTCTCGCCTTGCTCCTCTTCAGCAATCGAGCGGGCCAGGTAAGCCTTTAGCCAAGGGGCCTCGAAGAGGCCGCAGGCCCTGGCCACGTTAAGCCGGTCATCGGCTTCTTTGAGTGCTTGCAGTGGCGGCAGTGATTCCGTAAAAGCAGGTGCTAGCGCTGTAGCAAGACCCGCCTGCAGACGCTTGACGACTTGTGCTGCCCGTACTACCTCCGCCAGAGCCAGCAGCCGTTCTTGGGCTGGCAGTGCTTGATCTGTGGTTGCAGTAACCAGAGCCCGAAAGCCGCTCTGAAAGCGGCTGTCGTCTGCCTTCTTGGGGATCAGCTTGGCCCGGATCAGAGTAGTTAGGGCCTGCTGCCTTTCTGCGACAGGGCAGTCCCGTGCAAAGGCCTCAAAGGCGGCCTCGGCACTGAGGCCCGGTGCCTCATCAGTTCTCGCCAAAGTCATTCTCCAGTTGCTGTTTCACCAGGCTCAAATTTCAAAACTGCCCTGCGCGCCCACTACACCCGCATCGGTCGAGGCCTGTTCGATGCTCGTCCACGCGGTCACCAACTCGTTGTAGGCCCGTGCTTCTTCGGCCCAGCCCTTGCGCTCGCACAGCGTGTAGAGCCGGTAGGCCAGTGCGCGAACCGACTCGGCGCGGGCCGGCATGCGGGCGAGCAAGGCGCCGGCAGCTGACTCGCCTTGTTGATTGATGGCGCGGATCAGGTGGTGCAGGGCTTCCCAGACCGGCGTGCGGGCGTCGGTTTCCGGACTCCAGTCGGCCGGAAGCTCAGCCCAGCGGAGAAGGCGCAAATTGCCCTTGCCGCTTTCGATCACGCCGGCTTCGGTCAGACCGGAAACGCTGGTGCCCTTGGCCCGGGCCAACACGTCGGCTTCGCCGTACTTGCCTTCGGCCCAGCCCTGGCCCTCGAACCAGTGCAGGCAGAACTGGGTGTCGTGGTCGAAGTCGTCTTCGGCGAAGAAGCGGTTGATGAGTTGTAGTGCGGTACGGACATTCATCGGTGTTCCGTCGGCTTCGAGGACGGCGGCGTAGTGGCTGAAGATCGCCATGCCGGGGCCGATGATGGCCTGACTCAAGTCCACTGGCGCGACCGGGCTGTTGATGCCGCCCCGGGTCATGTCAAGAAGCGCATCGGGCAGCACAGCGTTGAGTTCACGCAGAAACTCGCGTCGGCTGACGGTGGGTGCTTCGGTGGCACGTTTGCGGCAGACGAGGACGATGCTGGAAGCGAGGGCGTTAGTGCCTATGCCAATCGAGCGGGCGTCGCGTTCAGTACGCATCGGCCAAGTGCCGGAGATAGAAAAGCCCGCGCGGATCACCGCTTCGAGAAAGGTTTCCCATCCGGAGCTGGAGGTGCCGAGGTCATCCTTCGTCTCAGCCTGTTTGAAAGCGTAGTAGATCGTCACCGGGAAGGCCGGGTGGGCCTGCTCGGCAAGATTGTGGATGGCGCGGGTCATACCGTCGAGGAAGAAGGCTTCGGCCTGCTCCCTGCCACCGTGGCGGTAAGGCGTGGCAACCAGTTCCTCGGCCTTGGGGACTGCAAGCGTCGCATAGAGGCCGGGGAAGATCGGTTTCAGGCTCTTACGCAGCCATACGTAGAAAAAGTCGGACAGGTCCGCGTAGCCTATGTTGTCGTAGTACGGGGGGTCAGTAGATACAACTTTACCCGCACTTATCTGCTGAGTTTGAGCATCTGCGTGTTGAGCAAATCCGTGTTTCGTCGAAGCTAGTGCAGGCATCGCTCGGCAGATGCCCGCGATTGACACATTAAAGTCGCCCGCAGCGCCTGCCAAGGTATTCACTTCTGCGTAGTCCCAAACCATTGGTAGAGCTTGCCGCCCAAAAGTAGTCTTGGCTTGATCTCGCGTTGGACTCCATGCGACGAGTGAACTGTTGTAGTCCGTAGTTTTATCGACGGCTATCCCCAAATACACTCCAACTGCCTGTGCATAAGCCGTCGCGCGCAGCCCCCCTGCATCCAGGCCTACGCCATCATCATTGATTCCCGCATTCACAGCATCCTGCCGGCAGCGCTCAATGACTTCATGTACCAGATCGGAAAACGTCGTCAGTGCAACCAGTTGACGAGAGGTAAAGAGGTGTCCCCATTCTTTCAAACCGTAGGGAACACACGTGCCGCCGGTGAGTCGGGCCGGCACCTCACCTGAGGGCCTCCAGTCCGGTCGCGCTTGAGTAGCAACGACCTCATGTTCTTTGCTCGGCGTCAGGTAAACGCGCCCGCGTATCCCTTCGGCCACAATCGCCATCAACCGTGCCCCCATCCGGCCAGCCTGCCCCTCGGCCTTGATGTAATCGCCACCGATCGGTGATTGCGACAATAAGCAGGCGAAGTTTGCGCCGCGTCCCGCAGCCTTGGTGCCGGCCTTCGCCGCTTCGGTCAGAGCCCCGATCCTCACCGTAAACCGATACGAATCCCCTTCGACGATCGGCTCGACATAGGCCTCCTTGCCTTCCTTGCTCGCCAGCACGAAAGACGAGGCCAGCGGCACCTCTGCATGGCTAAAGGCAGGGTTGGGGCTTTTTACCGTGCGCGCCCACAGCCACGCGATCACCGTCAGATGCTGGCCGAGCAATGGCGCGAGGTCAGGCCGTTCGGCCGCCATCCCGGGAGTGACTTCGACTTTCGGATACAGGTGACCGATACGTTTCTCGGCCTCGGCGCGCATCCACGCGCCGTAACGACGCACGTCCTCGGCGAGTCCCTTGGCGCCGGACCAGTCTTCAGCGAACTTGCCCTGCTTGTCGCCAACCAGCCGTGGCCCGACCGGCGATCGGCCGGCAAAACGCGGCGGGATCTCGATCATCGCCTTGTTGATCGTCACTGCCACCGGGTTGAGGTCGGACGCGTAGCTTTCGAGCCCCAAGCGCTGTGCCTCCAAGGGCAGCGCGCCGCCTCCCGCGAAGGGGTCGTGGAAGGCGGGCAGCTTGTCCGGGTTGAAGAGTTCGGCGGCTTGCGGGTGTTTCCTATTGAGCTCACAGGTTTCGCGCCAGCTGCGCACGATCTCGGCGCGGGCGCGGTCCAGCACCTCTTCGTTGTTGGTGTTCTCCCACAGCACCAGGTCTTCGATGATTCTGAACAGGCGCTCGCGCTCGATGGCAGCCTTTTCCTTGTTCGCCCCGTACTTAAACCCGCCGCCCTGCTGGTAGCCCGGATCATTGACCATCTGCGCGAAGATCACTGCTCGTGCGGTCGCCAGTGGCCGGCGAGCCCACCACAGATGCAGCGTGCTCGGGTGGCCGTGGCGGATGGATTTTTCGCGGGCCGAAGCGACGTTGATGGCGTCGAGCGGGAGGGCGACTTCGATGAGTTTTTTTGGAGTTTTGACTGCAGTCATGGGCTAACGGATCTGAAAGGTAGGTGTGCCCTGCTCGTACAAGGCATTGCCCTGGTGGTCACAGATGCGCAGATAGTCGAATGGAGATTCAGGAATAAGCAGGTCCGATGCGTTTTGGGCCATCGTCTCAAGGACGGGCACCTCGAATAACCCGAGGTTTTCAGTAAATCCCACCGCGCAATGCTGATCACGATCGAATTCTGATCAGTTTCTTCGGCACATAACCGCCGTCGCCGGCAGCGCCGTCCCGTTTTTGCCTCGAATCGCCTCGGGCAGCGGCGATTCGGCCAATTTCTGGCGTCAGAAGGCCTCGATTCCGGCCTTCTGGAGATAGACCAGCCGCTTCAGGTTGTAGCAGGCCGCCATCATCGTCATCGCAAAGTTCGCGCGCGCCCGGCCGATGGTGCGCAGCAACTTGCCGCCCATCTGCTCGATGGCCCCGAACACGTGCTCGACCCGCGCACGCGTCTTGGCGATGCGCTTGTTGCGTCGCTGCTGGCAGTCGGACAGTGGCTTGTTGCGATGGCCCTTGCGTTGGATCTGGTTGCGGAAACCGTTTTCCTTCAGCCAGGCTTCCCGCTCCGCCGACGGATAGCCCCGGTCGGCATAGACGTCCCGGCTCGTGTTGGCCGTATCGAACACGTTGTCGAAGTGCTGGCTGTCGTGCGTGCTGGCCGTGTCGGTCTCGATCTTGCGGATGATCTTGTACTTCATGTCGACGTTGATGGAGAGCTTGTAGCCGAAGTGGCTCTTGCCGTGTTTCTTGGTCCAGGTGGCGTCGAGGTCCTTCTGGCGCCGCTTGGCGGGCTTCCAGGCGGCCGGCATCGCGCCTTGCTCAATCAACGCTTTCTCGCCCCGGCTGTTGTGCTGCTTGGGCGCAGGCACCAGGGTCGCGTCGATGATCTGACCACCGCGGGCGATGAAGCCCTTTTTGAGCAGCTGCGCCGAGACGCCGTCGAACAACGCCTTTGCGCCGGCTTCGCCGATGCGGTTCTCGAAGGTCCACACCGTGGTGCGGTCGGGAATGTTCGTTGCGTTCGCCAGCCCGCAGAAGCGCTTGTAGCTCATGCGATCAAGCAGCTGGTACTCCATCTGCTCGTCCGACAGGTTGTACAGCCGCTTCAGGACCAGGATGCGCACCATCGTCTCGGTCGGGTACGGCGGGCGGCCACCCTGGGGGCTGACCGGCCGGGGCGCGATGCGATCGACCTCGGCCGCCAGCGCCACGAAGTCGATGTAGGACTCGATCTCGACCAGCGGATCGCCCAGGGTATCGATCTTCTTGCGGTGATGTTCGTCTGCGAACAGGTCGGTCTTGATGGCGCTGCGCGGTTTCATCGGAGTCGGCTCGGGGCGGATTCAGAACGATGCAATTTTATCAAGAGTGGGCGAGTCGAGGTTTTTCGAGGCGCCCGGACTTCGTCGGCACGCTTGCGCAGCCAGGCATCCCCCGCATAGGCTTGGGTCACGGTGAGGTCCAGCTCGATGGTATGGCTGTTTTCCTCACAGAGGGTCCGGTAGGTGATTTCGGTGTAGTGAAAAAACAGGCGCGCCAGCGTCGGGCTCAAGTCCAACTCGGCCTTAGTCAAAACTCCTTTGGGAAGACGAGCCTGGACTGACTCACACACCAGCTCACAGGCGCGCTGAAGATCGATTGTCTCTCGACTCACGATGGGCGGTGCGGGCCTCCCATCGCCAAATATCGGCTCGACAGACATGAGGTGCATCCCTCTCAAAGTGCGCCATGCAGGGACGCATGGAGCTTGTAGCCTTGCCCCCGGACGACCTGCCAGATCTGCTCCGTCAAGGACTCAATATCGCTCTGCATCTGCTCTTCGTTGGCCGAGGCGGGATCTGGAATTACACCTCCCGCAGTGGGGTAACTATCAAGCGTCGTCTCGAGCGCATCGGAAATGAGATGCCTCATTTCAAAATCGAAGTCCTGGAAATCGAGACCGGAGGATTCATCGAGATACTTTGCAATCCAGTCTTCAATTTCTTCGATGTGGCGAGTCAGCTCGTCGAGACTTCTCTGCAAATGCTCAAAGCTTGGCAATTCAGCAATCAGGGGAAGGTAAACGTCGATGACGCGCCTTAGTTCAAGGAGGTGACGCACATACCCACTTACCACGAAAGGAAGTTCGTCAGGATTCTTGAGAGCCGGTCTTTGGCGAAGATTGGGATTTGGTCGCCGCATGATTAATCCTTCAGAGGGTCTATCGCTTTGGCCAGCAACTGGTCGAGATCAAGGTTCATGTTCATAACAGCCCAATCAGGCTCCTGCATGAAAAGCTCGATGATGTCGTGCAGACCCTCATCCTCCTCTCCGATTTGCGCTTTGGCGTGTCAGCACGTGCTTGATGGCAGTCGAAAATGGCAGATTGGCAATGTTGGCGATTTCCTCTTCCAGCAATGGCAACCACTGATCTTCAGGAAACACCTCCGCCATCTCAGCGAACTCTTCAGCGGTTTGTACGTAGCCCGCTACTTCGCTGCGGCGGATTTGATTGAGCACACCATCGAGGTGAAAAATACGAATACTCGCCTCAGCCCGCTGCCGATCTCTGTCCGATAGCCCCGCACGCGGGCGTATGGAACCGTCGTCCGAGAAGACCAGAAACTGTTCAGGGTCTTCCTCGTCGGGCTTGATCAGGTCTCCCGGGGGGTAATTCCCACATTTGTCTTTGTGGTCGCCGCAGCTGCCTGCGCGATTGCATGAGCCAAACAGGTTGGTCCAATCAAAGCTGCCTTGCGGGTAGCGGCTACGCTGTCGAAAGTGTTCTATGTGGCGCGAAAAGTCGCTGATGGAAGCCTCGCAATAGGCGCAGCGCTGGCCTTGCATCAGGTCGAGCTTGGCCCAGATTTCCTGCCGCTCCTCAGGCAACGGGCTGCCCATCGACCACTGATCGCGGCCATGTTGATAGCGGGCTAGGCAGGTGGGCGGAATGGCATCTCGATGAAGCTTGTGCATTCAGTTTCCCTCACCCAGCTTGCGCGGCAGTCTTCGCTTGAACGTTTGCAGGCGAATCATGCGTTCGCACTCGCGCATCACCGGGTGATCGGCGCCGAAATGCGCTTCCATCCTTTCCCTTAGTGCCATCCCCTCGGTTTCGTGCAGATCCTGCTGAATCAGCGCGTGATAGTCGGACACCATCTGCGCCTCAGGCAAGTCTGGGATCGGATTGACCCCCATGATCTGCGCCAACAGATCGGAACTCGCCACTCCCTTGGTTTGGAGGGTGACGGGCTTGATTGTGGAGACCTGCTCCCCGGTTTCAGAATCGGTCTCCTGGCCCAACAAGCGAATGCACGAGCAATCAACGCTGGTCAGCACTTGCGGGCTGTGGGTGGTGACGATGAATTGGAGCTTGGGGAACGCCGCCATCAAGTCCGTCAGAACGGTTTGTTGCCAGCTTGGGTGCAGGTGCATGTCCACCTCATCAATCATGACAATTCCGTGCGTACGGCGTGGAGCAGCTTCACCGAGATGAGCGTTGAGTTTGTAGCAGCGGTATGCAATATCGCTAACCAGAGCCAGCATGTTTCTTATTCCGTCACTGAGTTGGCTGACCTTGAGTCGTCCATTCTGATCGTTGGTCAAGACCAGTTCCTCATGCTCGGCGCTGTACTCCAGAGTGTGCCACCCGGTATGGGGTTTGAGAATGCAATCCACAACCTTTTGTACAGCCTTGAAAGGAGCGATGAGCCCATAGGCAACGTCGGCATTCAAGGGTAGTTGTTTTTCAAGATTGCGAATCTGCGCCTGGAAGTATGATTTATGAACCCGACTAAACCACGCCGCAAAGTGTTTATAGCTGGAAGCAGGGTCCAGGCAATCACGGTAGGCAAATGTGCGCGACTGGGTTTCGTCATCACTTTTTTCGTGGACGGCGGTGAGTTTTTTTTGTGCCCACAGGCGACCTGTCCCATAGTAGCCCAACATCGGCAAGTCATCAGGGGGGGACTGGCTACTGGAAAATATTCGCAGTTCCAGCGCTTTGGCAGTCTCGTTTAGATTCAGCGCCTTTACGACAACGAGATCCTTTGTTTTGGTGCCTTTTTTCACACTGTCACGATAGCGTACGCTTTGCCAGGGAACATTTTCGGCGTAGATAATGGAAAAATCCCGCGTAGCCTCCTCAGCTTGAGGGCACGGATCTTCAATGACATCCTCGAGTATCAGCCGGCGAACATGCATGTTTCCTGAAGATTTTATTTCTGCCGGCAGGCGCCAGTCCATTTCGTGAGCTTCAACCTCTTCTCGCCGAACGTCATCGATATGAATGCTGGTAACGTCGTTGGTTGTGCTGCCCAAGTCAAAACCAGCAACGAAGGGCCAAAGGGCAATTTTGACGGCATCCAAGACCGTAGTCTTGCCTTGACCGTTTTGAGCCACCAATACAGTCATCTGCGGATGAAAATCCACCGAAAGTGCAGCGAAGCAACGATAGTTTTTCAGATAAATATGATCAATTTTCATGATTGCTGTCCCTGCACTGCGCGACTTAATAGTTCATTCAAGTCCAGATTGACGCTGGTGACTGCCCAATCCGGCTCTTGCATAAAAGGCTTGGTCACGTAGAACGGCCCCTCGTGCATGTCCCCATCGACCAGGACGATGGCCAGGATGAATTTGTCCTGCTGGTTCAGCCCGTAAAGAATTTCGTTGCGGGTCACGGTGATCGTCGTTGCGCCCTTGGCGCGGCCCTTGACCTCGATGTGACGCGAGGGCGGGAGTTTGCCACCGATGGCGGGAGGCAAGCTCGTTACGTCCCAGCCGCACTTTTGCGCCGACACGTCGATGACTTCATGGCCGAGGGCGCGTTCGGCGTCCATCACAGCGTTCATCGCGACCCATTCGATCCTGGCGCGGGCGGCAGCATCGGCGGTCCATCCTGGTGCCCCCTTGCGCTGGGCCAGCAGACCGGCCGGGATCACCAGGGCGCCTCCCACGACGACTGGTGTTGCGGAAATGACGTGGCGCATCGCCAGCAGCTCCTTTTCGCGGGACGCGCGGCGCGCGGTCAGCTCGTCGATCGTGCGGCGGACGTTCTCCAGGGTGAGACGCACATCCTTGCCGGCCGCGATGTCGTCCTGCAGCTTGATGTAGCGGTCCGACCAGAAGTTGATCTCCTTGACCAGGCGTTCATGGACCGCGGCCAAGGTCTTGTCCACACTCTTCTCGCGTCGGGCCCGCACCTCGCCGAAGTGCTCCGGAACCAGGTGGGTGGAGGCGTGGGCCAGAGCTTGCTGCTCCAGGTTTTGAGTGATCCAGGGGGCACCCAGCACGTCCTCGATCAAGGCGGCGTCGGCTTTGGCTATGGGCTCAAGGTCCAGGTGAGGCGCCCAGCCCGCGTTGCTCGCGCCGCCCTGCGGATCGATCTCGACGAACTGCATGCGGCGGGAGACGATGTAGCCCCTGGTCAGTGAGTCGCTGTGCTGGCCGCCCGGCGCGGCGCCTTCCTTGACGCAGTGATCGATGATGAACATCACCTTCGGCGTGATGCCGCTGTCGCTCGGGTCGACTAGCACGGCCCCCTGTTTGAGCTTGTTGCGGTGCTGTTCCAGGACGAGATCGGTGACCGACTGCATCAGCGGGTGTCCCGGGTGCATGAGGCTGGCCATTGGCGTACTGATGCGGTCGATCAGGCGGACGTACTGCTTCTCGAAGCAGACGCGCTCGTAGCGTCGCAGCACCGGGTCGGCGTTACGCCTGTCCCGGCCGGTGATCTGGCGGTCGCGCTCGCGGATGTTGGCCGGGACGTGGGTGATTTCGTAGCGCCCGTGCTCGCGGGGGCGCAGTTCGCCGCCCAGTTGCTGGAAGGCTTGGTTAAAGAAGGAGCGGATGAAATAGGGCTGGAGCTTGCGGGCTTCGGCCTTCTCCATCTCTTCCTTGACCGCAAACAGGCGCCGCTCGTCCATCACCTCTTCGCACAGGGCGTTTCGTTTGATGATGGTTTCGAGGTGCGCGGTATCCAGCGCACCTTCTATCTTGCACAGCAGGCGGGCGCGTACTTCGGGGTCGGCCCCGTAGCGAATCGCTTCGATCAGCAGGTCCTTGAGGCTCCTTTCCTCGAACACTTCGCCGAGGATGTCAAACACCCGGCCGCCCAAGGCTTCCCGCTCGACTTCCAGCTTCTCGAACAGGCGCTGGAAGACGTCGCCCTCCCGGGTTTCGGATGCCACCAGGTTCCACAGGTGGCAGACCTCGGTCTGGCCGATCCGGTGGATGCGGCCGAAGCGCTGCTCCAGCCGGTTGGGGTTCCAGGGCAGGTCGTAATTGACCATCAGATTGGCGTTCTGGAGGTTCACCCCTTCGCCCGCGGCGTCGGTGGCCAGCAGCACCCGAGCGGTCGGATCGTTGCGGAATAGCTCCTGCACCTTGCGGCGCTCTTCGCGTTTGACACCGCCGTGGATCATGACGACGGACGCTTCGTTGCCGATCACGCCGCGGATCTTTACCGCCAGATAATTCAGCGTATCGCGGTGCTCGGTGAAGATGATCAGCTTGCGCTGACGTCCATCTGCGTCGTGCATCTCGGGCGTGTTCTGCAGCAGCTTCGATAGCTCATCCCACTTGCGGTCCTGACCGGAATGGACGACCTGGCGGGCCTGCTCCTCCAGCGCTTCGAGAATGAAGATCTCGGCTTCGAGTTCCTGAATCGTCTGGGCCGCAGTGGCCTGATCGACGATCGCCTCCTCGAAGTTCTCATAGTCTTCGGCAGACAGGGATTCGGCCGACTCCCAGATGTCGTCGCCGTTTTTTCCGTTGCCGTTGACGGCCGGCTCCGAGGTTTCTGCCAGGGTCTGCCCGCGCTGCCGGAGCTTCTCTTCCTCGACGCGCCGCCTGAGCTTGTGGCGGCGACGCTTGAGGGACTGGTAGATGGCCTCCGGGCTGGAGGCGAGGCGACGTTGCAGCGAGGTCAGCGCGAAGCCCACCGTCCCCTTGCGGCCACCGTCCTGGAGCTGGTCGGCCCGGTTCATTTCCTCCTTCACGTACTCGGTGACGGCGGCGTAAAGCGCGGCTTCCAGGTCGGAGAGCTTGTAATTGGTGGTGTAGGCCCGGCGCTCGGGGAACAGGCGTGTCCCGTCGAAACGGAACATCTCTTCTTTGACCATTCGGCGCATCAGGTCGGTGACATCGACCTTGTGTGCACCGTCGCGGAACTTGCCGTAGAAGCGGTCGGAATCCAGCAGGGACATGAAGAGCTGGAAGTCTTCCTCCTTGCCGTTGTGCGGCGTAGCGGTCATCAGCAGGAAGTGGCGGGTGATCGAACCCAGCAGTTCACCTAGCTGGAAGCGCCTGGTTTTGTTGACCTTGTTGCCGAAGTAGTTGGCCGAGAGCTTGTGGGCTTCGTCGACAACGATCAGATCCCAGTGAGACAGGCGCAGTTTCTCCAGCAGGTCTTCGCTGCGGGACAACTGATCGACCCGGGCGACCATCAGGTCCAAGTCGTCAAAAGGGTTGCCGCTGCGGGACTGCTCGACCTGCTCCCGCGAGAACAGCGTGAACGACAAGCCGAACTTCTCGAACATTTCGTCCTGCCACTGCTCGACGAGGCTGCCGGGGGCGACGATCAGCACGCGCCTGGCGTCGGCCCGCATCAGGAGTTCACGGATGAACAGCCCCGCCATGATGGTCTTGCCCGCTCCGGGATCGTCCGCCAGAACGTAGCGCAGCGGCTGCCGGGGCAGCATCGACTCGTACACCGCCGTGATCTGGTGCGGCAAGGGCTCCACGTTGGACGTGTGGACGGCCATCATCGGATCGAACAGATGGGCCAGATTGATCCGCCACGCTTCGGCTGCCAGCTTGAAGTCTTCGCCAAGCGCGTCGAAGGCCCACGGTCGGCCAGCTTCGGCGAGCGAGAGCTTGGTTTCGTCGGTACGGAACAGCATCCGTTCCAGAAGGCGGCCGTCAGGCGTCTTGTAGTAGACGGTGAGGGCGTTGTCCCCCACTGGTTCGGTCGTGACGATCCGCACCACCTGAGCGGGCTCGATGCCCGAAACGGCAGCGTTCTTCTTGATGTCTTCGAGCTTGAGCATGAGTTGTAAGGGCCGAAGGCAACCGATCGGGCAAGACTTGGGATTATGAAGGAGGACGAGGGAAAGCTCGACCGTCTGGTAAGACATCACTGTCGGTGAGGGCTGGGCGCCCCGGTGGAGGCCTGGCGACTCCGACCCCGTGCCTTATCCGTAAGCGTCCAGCCAAGTCATCTTCTCAGTCGCTCGTGATCCCCTGACGATCATGTCCTCCAACACCATCCTCTGGAGGACACATGGACGCTTCAACAATCAATCTTCCCACCGCCGGT
>NZ_SDKK01000010.1:203602-220926 GCF_008107625.1 Zoogloea oleivorans | reverse complement strand
GGATAAAACAGCGGCAAACCCAGGCCGCACCGGTGGCCGCCAAGTTGCATGAGTGGCTCGTCCTGCACCGAATCAAGGTGCCTGACGGGACCGCCATCGCAAAGGCCATCGACTACAGCTTGAACCGCTGGGTGGCGCTGACGCGCTACCTGGCCGATCCGGCCTTGCCCATCGACAACAACCACGATGAGCAGCAGATCAGGCCTTGGGCGACAGGCCGAAAGAACTGGTTGTTTGCCGGAACACAGCTGGCAGGCCAGCGCGCGGCTGCCCTGATGAGCCTGATCCAAAGCGCCAAGCTCAACGGGCTCGACCCCTACGAGTACCTGCGTGATGTGCTCACGCGGCTGCCCACACACAAGGCCAGTCGGATCTCGGAATTACTGCCCCACCGCTGGGCAAGCGTACGCGCTGGCTGAATTCAAAAGAAATTGAAGCGTATTCGTGTCCACGTCGTTCGGCGTGGACACGAATACGCTATTTGGGCTGCCCGGGGGAGATGGGGTGGCCGGACGCTTACATTTCAGCTACTGGATGCGGGGTGAAGGATTGAGTGCCGCGGGTATCGATCGAGCACTCATCGAGCGCTTCCTGCAGCATCACCTGCCGACGTGCGCCTGCCCAGCACCTTGCCGATCCGATGTGAAGGAGATGCGGGCGGCTCTCCATCATTTGCTGGACCTGCTCCCCGGAGCGGATCAGGAAGAGGCTACGACGTCGGCCTGCACTGCAGCCGAGCTTGGGCGCTTCGACGATCATCTGCGCCACACCTGCGGATTGGCACCGCTGACCTGCACCTATCGTTGCCGGCACGTCGCGGCATTCCTGGCCAGTTGTTTCGGGACTGAGCCCCTTGAGATTGGACGGCTGACTGCTGGTGATATTGATGCCTTCCTGAAGGGCTTGGCTGCCCGCTGGAAACCCGCCTCACGCAAGGTGATTTTGCACGAGCTTGCGCAGCTATTCCCGCTTCCGCCCCCTCCTGGGCGACGACACCCGCTTACTGTCCGCGTCGCTGCCGGCCATCGCAAACTGGCCACGTCGGCATCCGCCGAAGGTCCTCACGGACAGCCAGATCGAGCACTTCCTGCACGCCTTCGATCTAACTGATCCGGTCGGCCTGCGCGACCATGCCATCGCCCGCTGCCTGCTCGATCTGGGCCTGCGGGGCGACGAGGCCACGCATCTGACGCTGGATGCCGTGGATTGGCGCAACGGGATCGTGACGCTCCACCGGACCAAGAGCCAGCGCATGCAGCACCTGCCCTTGCCGGTGCAGACGGGTGAGGCGCTTGCCCGCTACTTGCGGGACGGACGTCCGCAGACGGATAGCCGTGCCCTGTTCATACGCCACCGGGCCCCCTTCGGTGTCCCTCTTGGCGTAGCGGCCATCCGCAACGCGATGAATCGGGCCTTTGCCCGCTGCGCTCTGGCGGATCGGTTCTGTAATACTCACGTGCTTCGGCGCTCAATGGCCACCCGGCTGCAGAAGACCGGCGTGTCGATCAAGGAGATCGCCGATCTGCTCCGCCACCGGGATGTGAACACCGCCAGGGTGTATGCCCGCGTCGACCTGGAACGCCTGCGAACGGTCGCCTTGCCTTGGCCGGGGAGCGCATCATGAGCGCAACCATGACTTGGGCGGCCCGGGTGGAGGCCTACCTCGCTTATCGTCGCAGCTTCGGCTTTGATCTCTCGGTCGAGGGCGGCCAACTCGGATCGTTCGCCCGCTTTGCTGACCAACGCAGAGCCGAACGGCTCACGCTGGAACTGGCCACCGACTGGGCACGCGCCTCACGTCATCCCCGTCCAATCAGCTGGGCGCGCCGCATCGAGGTGCTGCGCGGCTTTGCCGCTTTCTGCCTGCGCACTGACCCGGGCACGGTCGTGCCCCCGCCAAAGCTCTTCGGCCCAGCCCATCGACGCCTGGTGCCGCATATCTATACCGCCGAGGAACTGCAAAGTCTCCTCGAAGCGACCGACCGCCTGGGCCCACCCGGCAGGCTGCGCCCGGCCACCTGCCGGACTCTCTTCGGCCTCCTGGCAGCAACCGGATTGCGCATCTCCGAAGCGCTCAAGCTGACCCGGGCCGATGTGGATCTTGAGGCGGGCGTACTCGATATCCGGGATGCCAAGTGCCACCAGCGCCGCTTCGTTCCCCTGCATGCGAGCGTCACTGTGCACCTGCAAGCGTATGCGCAGCTGCGGGACCAGCTCGTCCCCGGCTCGGGCTGTGATCGCTTCTTCCTACGTGACGATGGCCGGGCCATTGATCAGCGGAGCATGCTGTACGCGCTGCACCGGGTGTGTCGCCAGTTGGGCTGGCAAGTGCGTGGGGACCATGCCCATCACCGGCTGCACGATCTGCGCCACACCTTCATCGTACGTAGCGCACTGCGCCTCTACGAGCAAGGGGGCGACGTCGAACGGGGCCTGCCGGACCTCTCGATCTACGTCGGACACGCCAGGGTGGTCGATGCAGAGTTGATTCTTGGCTTCCTGGCTCACCTGGAAGCCGAGCGCCACAATGCAGTGCGTAGCCGCAATGCGCGGCTCGCTGCGGTCCGCGCCTTTGCCCGGTACGTCGCGGTCCAATGCCCGCCAGCCCTGCTGCTCGCCCAGCGCATCCTGGCCATCCCGATGAAACGCTTCGACAGGCCGCTGCTCGGGTTTCTCTCTCGCGGCGAGGTGCAAGCACTCCTCACAGCTCCTGATCCTGCAACCTGGTGCGGTCGCCGGGATCGAGTACTGCTTCAGTTGCTCTACAACACGGGTGCCCGGGTCTCCGAGCTCATTGGCATCCGCGTCTGCGATCTGGAACTCGACGTCACGCCATCGGTGCGCTTGCATGGCAAGGGACGCAAGCAGCGCACCGTGCCGCTCTGGAAGGAAACCGTCGTGGAGATCCGGCACTGGCTCCAGTCCGCGGGCCTGCAGAAGGACCAAGCGCTGCTGCCCAATCGATGGGGAAAGCCGATGACCCGTTCCAACGTCGCCGAGCGACTCGCCCGGGCGGTGAGTGCGGCAACGCCGCGGTGTCCGTCGCTTCAAGGACGGGGCATCTCCCCGCATACGCTGCGCCATACAACCGCGATGCATCTGCTGCAGGCCGGCGTCGACCTGACGGTCATTGCCCTGTGGCTTGGACACGAGAGTCCGGTGACGACGCATGGCTACGTCGAAGCGGATCTGGCCATGAAGGAGCGCGCCTTGGCCGCGATCGCGCCTCCTGAAACCCGCGGCACACGCTACCGGCCGACTGATGCGCTGTTGAAGTTCCTGCAGGCCCTTTGATTATGCGCAACCGACAAGGGCGGGACGCCGCAGATAGGGCGGCCCGCTGCCGGCGACTCAACATAATTACGGACTGAACATAATTGCGCTTATGCCAAGTTCAGCATAAGCGCAAGAACTGGCTCTTTGCCGGCTCGCTGCGCGCCGGCAAGCGGGCGGCGGCGATCATGAGCCTGATCCAGTCGGCGCGCCTCAACGGCCACGAGCCCTTCGCCTATCTGAAGGATGTCCTCACCCGCCTGCCGACTCAGCCGCAGAGTCGGATCGGGGAACTGCTGACGCATCGGTGGAGGTGGGCTGACGCAGCAACGCCCTGAGGCTCTCGGTCAAGATGGGTTGGCCGGGGGCTTACCGCGCTGCGCCGAACGCCCCCGTGAGATCGGCGTGCCCCACCCGGAAACTACTGCCGGGTATGGAGCCGAAGAATAAAGTTAAAGCTGGAGGTGGAGTGTTTCCTTTAACTCTTCCATTACGATGTAGCTGCTCGACTCCGAGGCGGGAGGAAGCTGGAGCAGGATATGGCTGAGTAGTTTTCGATAGTCCGACATCTCTGCCAAGCGGGCTTTGACCAGATAGTCAAAATCACCCGAAACCATGTGGCATTCCATAATTTCAGGAAGCAACTGCAATTTTTGCTTGGCTTTATCGAGGGCGTCGCCGGACTTCGATCGTAATCTGATCTCCACGAAAACAAGTAGCTTTAGGCCTAGTGCATGCGGATTTATATGGGCATGGTAGCCAGATATGATCTCTTCGCGCTCCATGCGGCGCACGCGCTCTGTACATGGCGTGGCGGATAAGCCAACGCGAGTGGCTAGATCCGTCATTGTCATGCGGCCATCTCGCTGCAGGTTTTCAAGGATGTGCCGGTCTATCGGATCAAGGTTGCGCATTTATCTGCTTCTTCTCTGGCTTTTCAAGGCGCAGGAGTTGTCGAATTTATCATCGAAGGGCTGGGCGATCTTTACTCGACTGAAAGTCGGCACATCCGGCCTTGGCGGCCGGTGTGAATTGAGACTCCGACGTTGCTCGTGCGCTAATTAGTTGTCCATCGAAGCTGGGCGTTTCTCAACTGAGTTTGGTCTGCCATGGTGATGGTGTTTACGCGTTTCAACGTCACTCTTCAGTTCTTCAGCCTTCTTGCGCTGTTCCGGCGTCAGCAACAGGTAAACCTGGTTTGCACCAGCCGCATGGATTTCAGAAATTGCAGCCATGGCGTGTGCGCCTTTCTCGGCCAGCGCTTTTGTTTTTGCCGCATCGTACTTGCCGGAGAACGTGAGGGCATGTAGTTCTGCGCGAGCGTTTCGGGCTTCCTTGGCTTTCTCTCTCAGCATGGGAGCCTGGTCATGCAGGATCTTGAAAGCCTGATCATGCTGGGCCTCGGTAAGCTGGAGATGTTGCAGGAGGCCGTGCATGGAGGTGCCGCGTCCGGGCCCGAATTCATCATGCGCCATCGGGCCATGTGGTTCGGGGCCGCCACAGCGCTCCCCGCTGCCTTTCGCCTGGGCTGCCAGCGGAATGGCGGTTGTTATTGCTGTTGCCATCAGTATGGATATCAGAATCTTCCTGCTGATTTTCATGGTGTTCTCCATCGATTGTTTGTCAGGGCAGTGGTCAGGTTTTTGTGTATTTCCGGACCAGAAAAATCTTCACATTGGTGATTGTTAAAAGCGGTTATCGGAACGGTAAATGCGGGTAAAGGTCTGCTTCAAAGAGGAGTCTGGATTGGATTTTCATTCAGTGCCCTGTTAATCACTGCTTGCGGAATGTAAAGGGGGGTAAAAGCGGGTAAAGGCTCTGTGCTTGTGCCCTTTAGGCCAAAGGGCACTCGTATCATTGGTGGCGTAATCCCATGAAGGCAGGTGCAGGATGAGCAAGGTTTTGCTGGTGGATGACGACGTGGAGTTGTCGTCCATGTTGCGCGAGTACATTGAGCGAGAGGGCTTTGAGGCCGATGCTGTTCATGACGGCGAAGCCGGCGTGGTCGGGGCGCTTTCCGGTGCCTATGCGATCGTTGTGCTCGACGTGATGATGCCGCGCGTTGGCGGGGTCGAAGCGCTAAGGCGTATTCGCGCTCAAAGCCGGGTTCCGGTGTTGATGTTGACCGCCAAGGGGGATGACTTGGATCGCATCATCGGGCTGGAGCTCGGTGCTGATGATTACGTGCCCAAGCCCTGTACACCGCGGGAGCTGGTGGCGCGTTTGCGTGCCATATTGCGGCGAACCCAGGACGTGCCCACCAGCGAGTCGGCGAGCGGTCCGCTGACGGTAGGTGGGCTGCTCATGTGGCCGCAAATGCGGCGTGCCCAGTGGCACGGCAGTCCCCTCGAATTGACCAGTACCGAATACAACCTGCTCGAGTTGCTTGCCCGCAATGCCGGTCGCGTGGTGAGCAAGGTCGAATTGTCCGAGCAGGGGCTTGGTCGTTCGCTGGCGCGTTTTGACAGAAGTATCGACGTTCATCTGTCGAGCATCCGTCACAAACTCGGTGCGCGGCCCGACGGCCGCTCGTGGATCGAGACTGTTCGCGGGCTGGGCTACCAGATGGTCCGTGAATGAGGCTCGGGCGTTTGTTCTGGAAGTTTTTCTTCGCGTTCTGGCTGGCTTTGTTGCTCGCTGGAGCGGGGGTTGGTGCCGCCATGTGGCTGCATCATCAAGGTGAAATCGAGCGACTTCGGCTGGAGCGTGACCCGGCTCTGGCCGGCGGACCAAGGGCGGCCACGCTCGTCTCGGCTGCTGCTGCCGTTCTCAGCCATGGAGGCGTCCAGTCGCTACGCGGACTGTTGGCCGATTTGCCTCAAGAGCGGGGAGGGCCGCTCCTGGTTATTGATACGGAGGGGAGGGATTTGCTGGGGCGGCCGGTGGCACCGGAAACGGTACTGGCAGCCCGTGCGGGGGCCGATTCCGGTGATCCGTGGCAATCGGTACGCCGGGTGACGAGTCCGGATGGTGTGTCTTACCTGCTGTTTCTCCCTGCCTCCGGGGAAAGCCCCCGTCGTTTCGGCGCGCGCGGAGGTCCTGGGCTGCCCTTCGAGCGGCGTGGTCCCCCCGGGCCGGATCCTTTGGTGCCAGTGGTCATTGGGTTGATCGCCAGTATTGTCTTTAGCCTCTTGCTCGCCTGGCATCTCTCCAAGCCGATTCGTCATTTGCGCTGGGCCCTGGGGGCGGTCGCCAGCGGCAAGCTCGAGACGCGTGTCAGGCCATTGATGGCTGGCAGGCGTGACGAAATCAGTGATTTGGGCCAGGATTTCGACCGCATGGCGCAGCACCTTCAGTCCCTGATTGGGGCTCAGCGGCGTCTGCTGCATGACGTTTCCCATGAGCTGCGTTCACCGCTGGCGCGTCTGCAGGCGGCGATTGGCCTGGTCAGGCAGGATCCGGCCAGGCTGGAAGCCAGTCTTGACCGTATCGAGCGGGAGGCGGTGCGCCTTGATGAGTTGGTCGGACAACTGTTGACCATTGCCCGTCTTGATGCTGGTGTGCGCGACGCCCGGGAAGAGTGCATTGATCTGGTGGATCTGGCCGCCGCCATTGCCGATGATGCCCGCTTCGAAGCGCAGGCCCAAGGGCGTGAGCTGAGCTTCGAGGGTGTGGGTGATGCAGCGCTCGTTGTGAGGGGGGAGCTGATTCAGCGCGCCTTCGAGAATGTCATCCGCAACGGCGTGAAGTACACCGGTGAGGGCTCGACGGTAGAGGCATGGGCTGGCGCGGAGGCGGGGCGTTTTGTGCTGCGGGTGGCTGATCGTGGCCCCGGCGTGCCCGAAGCCGATCTCGAGGCGATCTTCGAGCCTTTCTATCGGGGTCTGAATGGGCAGGCTACCAGTGGTTTCGGGCTCGGTCTGGCCATCGCAAAGCGCGCGGTGGTGGCCCACGGAGGTCACATCCTGGCCGCTAATCGGGTTGGCGGCGGGCTGGTGGTGGAGATCCGTTTGCCCCTTGCTGCAGATTCGCTCAGAAAGGGATAGGCGGCGGCTCCGGCAAGCTGCTAGAATGCGCGCCGTGGCGGGTCTCCCCGCATTGTAGCGCGGTGAACCTGGTCAGGGCCGGAAGGCAGCAGCCACAGCCGTTTCCTGCAAGTGCCGGGGGTCAGGCTCGCCACCCTGAATTCCAAAGGGCGCCTTGACTGGCGCCCTTTCTCTTTGTAGCGCATGCTCGTCGGCCCGGTGCGTGGGCCTGATAGAATTCCGCCATGGCTTATCAAGTACTTGCCCGCAAGTGGCGCCCGCGCAGTTTCGAGACGCTCGTTGGCCAGGAACACGTGGTCCGCGCGCTCACCCACGCACTGTCCACCGGCCGTCTTCACCACGCCTACCTGTTCACCGGTACCCGCGGAGTTGGCAAGACGACCATCTCGCGCATCCTGGCCAAGGCGCTGAACTGCGAAACCGGCGTTACGGCCACGCCGTGCAACCAGTGTTCCGCCTGTGTCGCCATCGACGCCGACCGTTTTCCCGACTACGTGGAAATGGACGCTGCCTCGAATCGGGGCGTGGACGACATGGCCGCGCTGCTCGATCAGGCGGTGTATGCGCCGGTGCAGGGGCGTTACAAGGTCTACATGATCGATGAAGTGCACATGCTCACCGGGCACGCCTTCAACGCCATGCTGAAGACGCTTGAGGAGCCGCCGGAACACGTCAAGTTCATCATCGCCACGACCGATCCGCAGAAAATTCCGGTCACCGTGCTGTCCCGCTGCCTGCAGTTCAACCTGAAGCAGATGCCGCCGGGGCACATCGTCAGCCACCTGACCCGCCTGCTTGAGGCCGAGGCGGTGCCCTTCGAACCGGGCGCTCTGCGCCACATTGCCAAGGCCGCCAGCGGTTCGATGCGTGATTCCCTGTCACTGCTCGACCAGGCCATTGCCCATGGCGCCGGCAAGGTGGAGGAGCAGGCCGTGCAGGACATGCTCGGCACTGTTGGCGATGATCACCTCTATGCCGTGCTGGATGCGTTGCGCGCCCATGATGTGCAGGCGCTGATGGCTGCTGTCGATGCGATGGAGGCGCGCAGCCTGTCCTTTGATTCGGCACTGCAGTCCCTGTCCAGCCTGATCCACCGTATCGCCTTGTGCCAGTTGGCGCCAACGGCCTTGACGGACGAGTTCGAGGCAGCGCGGCTTGCACCCTACGCCGAGGCCTTCGACCCGGAATTCCTGCAGCTGGCCTACCAGATCGCCATCCATGGCCGCGACGAGCTGGCGCTGGCTCCCGATGAGGTCAGTGGCTTCTCCATGACGTTGCTGCGTCTGTTTGCCTTCCGCCCGGAGCAACCCGCTGCCCTGGGGAGCGTGCTGGCCGCAGGCGGGGGGCAGGGGCAGGCCCGGCAAGTGCCGACTGAGGCGCCCCAGGCGACAAGTGCTTCCGCGCCGCGAATTCCGCCTGCTCCTGCGGCGGTGCGTTCGCCCATGCCGGCAGCTGTCGTTCCGCCGCCCCGTGCTCCGGAAAAGTCGCCTGCGCCATCGCCCCGCGTCGAGACTCCGCCGCCTGCACCTGCGCCCGAACTCGTCAAGCCTGTTACGCCGGCTTCGTCCGTGCCCGATTACGGCAGCAGCGTGCCGCCCTGGGAAGATCTGCCGCCGGAGGCTGACGAGCACGCCCCGCTGCGTCCGGTGTCGGCGCCTGCTGCAAAGATCGAGCTTGCTGCGCCGGCCCTGGTCGAGCCGCCGATGGCTGCGCCAGTGTCGCCCGCCGTCAGCGCTCCGTCCGGTGCTGCCGACCCGCTGCCGGCGGTCATCGACTGGCATGCGTTGCAGGACCAGATCGGCCTGGGCGGTTTCAACCTGCAACTGGCCCAGCACAGCGAATTGCTCGGCGTGAGCGACAACTGCTTCAGTCTGCGCCTGGCCAACGATCAGAAGCATCTGCTGCAGATCAACCGCAACGGCGCCGAAAAGCTGCAGGAGGCCTTGTCGGCTTACTTTGCGCGTCCGATCCGGGTCAGTATCGAAGTTGGTGAAATCAGCACCGAAACGCCCGCTCAGCGCAATCAGGCCGATAGGGCCGAGCGTCATGCGGCGGCCGTCTCGGCCCTCAGGCAGGACCCCTTCGTTCGCGAATTGTTCGAACGCTTCGATGCGACGCTGGAAGAAGCGTCGGTCAAACCCCTTTAACCCTATCTGGAGAACGTCACCATGATGAAAGGCGGCATCGCAGGCCTGATGAAACAGGCCCAGCAAATGCAGGACAACATGAAGAAAATGCAGGACAGCCTTGGCGATATCGAGGTCGAAGGCCAGTCCGGCGCTGGCATGGTGAAGATCACCATGACCTGCAAGCACGACGTCCGTCGCGTGGTCATCGATCCGTCGGTGATGGACGACAAGGAAATGCTCGAAGACCTGGTTGCCGCTGCCGTCAACGACGCCGTGCGCCGTGTCGAGTCGACGACCCAGGAGAAGATGTCCGGTTTCACCTCCGGGCTCAATCTGCCCCCTGGCTTCAAGCTGCCGTTCTGAGCGAGGGCCGGAAGGCTTCATGAGTTCCCCCTCCAGCCTTGATGTGCTGATCGAAGCCCTGCGCTGCCTGCCGGGTGTGGGGCCCAAATCTGCCCAGCGGATGGCCTTTCACCTGCTGCAGCGCGATCAGCGCGGTGCGGCACGCCTTGCCACGGCCTTGGGGCATGCACTTGAGGTCTTGCGTCACTGCTCCCGCTGCAATACCTTCTGTGAAGAAGACATCTGTAACCGCTGCGCCAACCCGCAGCGTGACGCCACCCAGTTGTGTGTAGTCGAGATGCCTTCCGATCTGGCCATGCTGGAGCAGACCCACAGCTACCACGGCATGTATTACGTGCTGATGGGGCGCCTCTCCCCCCTGGATGGGATTGGCCCCCGGGAGTTGGGCCTGGAGAAGTTCCTGGCACGCGCCTGTGACGGTGCCGTCCAGGAAGTGATTCTGGCCACCAACTTCACTAATGAGGGTGAGGCCACCGCCCACATGATTTCCGAGCTCCTGCGCAGCCGGGGCATCCGGGTCAGCCGCATTGCCCGGGGCATTCCCGTGGGTGGTGAGCTGGAACACACCGATACGGGCACCATTGCCCAGGCGCTGGTGGAGCGCCGCACGCTCTGATGGATGTCCGCGCCGGGCTTTAGCCCGGTGTCTCAGAACCCCAGTTCCCGCACCCCGACGGCAAGAATCCTGTTCATTGCAGTCGGTAGCCACGCGCGCGCCTCGCCGGCAATCCGGACTTCGCCGACGGTGATGCGCTGGAGGGCGGGCGATTCGTCGACAAGAATACGTACCCGGTAGAGGGATTCCCGGGGCGTCCTGCCCGCCGCCGGACCCTGTTGCTGATTCGGTAGTGTGGGGATCGGCCCTCCGGCTGTTGCATCAAGCGCCGGATGGGGCAGGCTTGTGCTGCGCGTGGAGTCGACCTCCACCACTTTGCCATGCAGGATGCCGAAGGGTTGGCCGGCGGGATGGAAGCGGGCTGCATCGCCAGGGCGGATCCTGTCCACATCGGCTTCAGGTATGAAGGCCTCGACGATCCAGCGTGTCGGATCGATCACTACTGCCAGCGCCTGGCGGGGCGCAACCCATACGCCCGGCGCGAGGCCGGCGTCCACGTCCAGCAGCTGCCCCTTGAACGGGGCCACGAGCTGCAGGCGGGCGGCTTCATCGCGAAAGGCGCTGGCTTCGGCCGCGTACTTGTCGTGCTGCCCCTGCAACTGGGCGCGCCGCTGTTCCCCGTCCGCCAGGCCGCTGAGGCCAGCCAGCTCCCGTTCGCTGCTTTCCCGCTGGCCATCGGCCCGCCGGGCCGAGAGCACCAGCTCGGGTGACTCCACTTCGAAGAGCACTTGCCCGAGCTCGACCTGGCCGGCAGTGGCCATACGAACCAGGCGGCCCGCCAGCGGGGCGTGTACGGTGTGCTGATGCTCTGCGTGAAGCCAGCCGGCGCCGGCCAGACTGCCAGGCCAGGGGATCAGGCCGGCAAGGATCAGTATGAATGCAGCGATCAAGGCTCCGCGTTTGCGGGAAGTCGGGATGTCCTGGTGCCGGCTCCGCCATTCCCGCATCTCCGCCATCAGCGGGCGGACTACGAACCAGCCGATCTCCACCAGAAAGAGCAGGATGCCCAGCGCCTTGAAGAACATGTAATACACCGCCACCGCGATGCCGATGAAGACGCCCAGACGGTACAGCCAGGTGACCAGGGCAAAGACGATCAGGCCTGCGTGCTGGCCCGGTGGAAGGCGCTCCGGCCAGGGCTCGGCGAGCCCGGCGATGTGGCGTCGCAGCCAGGAGCGGGCCAGGTTGCCGGCCCGCTCGTGCAGATTCGGCATGTCGAGCAGATCGGCCAGGATGAAGTAGCCGTCGAAGCGCATGAAAGGGCTGGCATTCACCGCCAGGGTCAGCACCCAGCTGGTGGTGGCGAGAAAGAACAGGGCGCTGCGCAAGGGGCCGTCCGGTACCAGGCTCCAGGCCAGAGTGGCCAGGCCTGCCAGGGCCAGCTCTGCCAGCATGCCGGCACTGGCGATGGCCAGGCGCTGGCGTGGATTGGCGAGCTTCCAGCTTTCGCTGGTGTCGGTGTAGAGCATGGGCCACAGCACGACCAGCGCCACGCCCATGTGGGCCACCCGCACGCCGTAGCGTGTCGCGGTGAGGGCGTGGCCGAACTCGTGCAGGGCCTTGGCGCAGGTCAGGGCCAGGGCAAAGCCGATCAGGCCGCCGGTGCTCAGGTTGTCCACGAAGCTGGTGCGGAAGCTGTCCCACTGACGCCCCGCGAGGAGCAGGCCGGCCAGACTGAGCAGTGCGATCAGGACGGCGGTGGCGGGCTGGTAGAGCCAGTCCAGCCGCGGGGCAATGCGTCCGAGCCAGTCCTGGGGGCGTGCCAGGGGCAGGCGAAAGAACAAGTAATGGTGGAGCAGCCAGGTGAAGGGGGATTCCTGCTGACGCGCTGCCCGTTCGGTGAGGCTCCGGACACCCGCCTGGGTGGCAATGCGCAGCAGGCTGTGGCGTTCGAGGAAACGGGTCAGGGCTTCGAGGTCGCTGCTATCGGGTGCCAGCGTGGTTTCTGACTGGATGGACTGGACGACGGCCGTCGGCGAGCCCAGGCCCCAGCGGGCGAGCATCTCGAAGTCCAGCCAGCCGATGCGATAAAAGCGGTTGCACACCGGGTCGTGGATCATCCACGCCGGCGAGCCGTCGCCATTGGCCGCGGCCGGCAGCAGGCGCAGTTCTTCCCGCAGGGGAGGGAGCAGGGGTGTCACAGACCGGTCCATTCCCGCAGGCTGGCGAGGGGGCGACGCATCACGTAGTACGCCAGGGGTGCCCAGCCGCCCGATACCCGTGCCGTGCCCTTAAGGCCGATGCGTGGTGTTTCACTGTCGGTGAAGCGGCCACGCAGGCGGTAGGACGCCACCCCGTCGGGGCTGGTCACGGCCTGGTAGCTGGTCTGCAGGAGTTCGCCATCCAGGGGCGAGAGGGGCTGGGTGTGCAGGAACAGGCGCAGGGGGGCGCCGGCTTCAAGGTTGAGGGCATCTCCCACCGGCAGCCACACCAGTACACCGGCGTCGCGGGGGTCTGCCAGCTGCATGACCCGTTCGCCGGTCTGCACGGGCCGACCGAGCCAATCGTTGGGATCGCCGAAAACGGCAATTCCATCCCGCTCGGCCCGCACCTCGATACGTCCGAGCAGCTCGCTGATGGCCGCCAGTTCGGCCTCCTTCTCCTTGACGCGCCCTTGGGCTGCAGCCATCTCGGCCTTGCTGCGGGTGTCATCGAAGGCCTTTTGCTGGGCTACCAGCGCGTCGGCCTGGGCAATGGCCAGCGCCTTGAGGGCCACTTCGCGACGGTTGAACAGGGTCGTGTCGTCCAGGGAGAAAAGAGGCTGGCCGGCCTTCACCGGGACATTGGGCTGAACATGGAAGACCTTGATCACCCCATCCTGTGGCGCGGCGACTGCCGGCGCGTGGAGGGCCACGACTTCTGCCGGAGCAAGGGTGGACAGCCGCACCGGAATGAGCAGGCTGGCCGCCAGGGCGAGGGCCGTCCACCGTGCCGCCCGGGTGTGGCGCCACTGCCCCAGGCGTTCGATGAGGTGGGGTTGGCTGCGCGACAGGGCCCAGGCGCAGTAACCGTAGGTGGCATGCAGCCGGGCCACGAGGGCTTTTTCATCGTCCAGCCAGGGCTGCTCCCTGGCGTAAAGGGCGAGCCCGACCCGGGTGCCGTCCGGGGCACTCAGGGGAACGGCGAGCAGGTGGCCGGGCAGCCATTCGATCCAGCCGTCGGCGATGTCATCAGCGGCGTCAGCCAGATCGAGGGGCGTGGGACCGTCGAGCGCTGGCAGGCTGCGCACATAGCGGGACAGCCAGGTGGTGTAGGGCGAATCCTCGGCCACCGATACCAGGCCCGAGGCCGCGGAGAGGCGTAGTGTGCCGAGCGCGTCGCACAGGAAAAGTGCGGCTTGACGATAGGGAAAGAGCGCCAGGCTTTCGTTGGTGAGGGTGAAGCCGAGGGTCGTCAGGCGGGTGGCCGCCCGGGCGCGACCCTCCAGATGCAGCAGGGTTTCGAGGGCCGGCTGGCTGAGCAGGGCCGGCGCCGTATCGGGTGCGGCCACGGCTTAGCGGGGAGGGAAGACGGCAGTGCCACTCATGCCGGGAAGCAGCTCCGGGTAGTTGCCGGCCAGGGTGGCTTCGAGTTCGACGGTCTGGCTGACCGAATCCACCCGGCTGTTCACCGCACTGACCTTGGCGGGGTAGCGCTTGCCGGTTTCCTCGATGGCGACTTCGAAGGCGAGGCCGGTCTTGAGATGACCCAGCCAGCGTGAGGGCGCGTTGAGGCGCAACTTGAGCGGGCCGGCCTTGACCAGATCCACCAGGGGCTGGCCGGCGGTGACGCTCATGTGGCTGCGCACATGCACCTTGGCCGTGCGGCCGGACCAGGGAGCCGTGATGCTGCATTGGCTCACCTGGGCCTGCTGCAGGGCGACCTGGGCGCGGGCCTTTTCGGCAGCACTGAGCGCCAGATTGATTTCCACGTCACCGGCTTGTTGCAGGGCCTGCATGCGCTTCTTCGCGTCGAGCTGTTCGACGGCGGAAGCCAGTTCGGCCTTGGCGATGCGCAGCCGGGCATTGGGTTCGTCGCATTCCAGGCCGATCAGCACCTGCCCGGCGCCGAAACTGGAGCCGAGGGAGGTGTTGAGGCTGCGGATGCGCCCCGGGATGGGGCTGGCCAGTGTGGTTTCCCGGTCTGGTGTGAGCAGTACGCGGATGCTCTCTCCGGCAGGGGCTGCTGGCGGCGCAACGGCCGCGGCCCGGGACGGAGGGGGCGTCTGGGCTGCGGCCGGCAGGCTGCCGACGACGGCCAGGCCGAGGAGCATAAGGCGGGTGAGGCTCACTTGGCCTCCACGGCGCTGCCGGCCTGGGTGGCGAGGGCAAAGGCGTCCTTCTCTGCCTTGCGCAGGTGCTCGCCAATGCGACCGCTGAGGGTCTTCAGGTCGTCCTGCTCGAAGTTGTCGGGCAGGGGGTCGAGGCCCACCGAGTTGTAGATGCGGCCGTAGGCGATCTGGGCGTTGGCGTAGGCGTTGGCGCGCTGGTAGTTGCCGAGGAGGGCGCGCGTCTGGGTGCGCACCGCTTCCAGGTCGCTGTCGAGGCGGGCTGTCACGGAGGCCTTGGCGTAGTCGGCGAGGCGCTGATCCACCTGAGCGCTGGTGTCGGCGATCTGCAGGTCGGTCATGGCCAGGCGGTAGCGCTCCACGCCGACGCGGACCTGGGTCAGGATGGCCATGGCCAGGGCCATGCGACGGGCTTCGTCGGTCTTGACCTGCTTCTCCTGGGCCTTCTCGAGGGAGGGCAGGGCGGCGAGGCGCATCAGGTTCCAGGACATGCGCAGCCCGCCCTGGATCCAGCCTTCGTTGTAGAGATACTTGTTGGAGTCGTACTGGGGGCCGACATCGAAGGTGACGCCGGGCAGCATGGAGAGCAGCTGCTTGCGGGCTTCGTCGCCGGTGATGCGCTTGCGCAGGTCTTCCTCGCGCAGCTCGGGGCGTTGGGCGAGGGCCATGTCTTCGAGGGCTCGGACGTCGGCAGGGACCTGGGGCAGCGGGGCTTCCCGGTTGTCGGCTACGGTGAACGAGGTGCCCGGCGGTACGTTCATGAGGGCGGCGAGCTCGCGCTTGGCGTACTCGAGATCCTGCCGGCGGAGGTTAAGCAGGGAGGTGGCGTCGAGCAGGGCGCGCTGGTAGTTGAGCGCCTGGACAGGCGGGATGATGCGCTGGCTTTCGGCGTCGCGGGAGCGCTGGAGGGCATCGTTGGCGCGCTTCAGGACTTCTTCGGCCTGGGCCGACAGGCGCTGGGCGCCGAGGGCGCGCCAGTAGGCGGCGCGGACGTCCTGGAGCATGTTCTGCACGACCTTGC
Organism: Zoogloea oleivorans; assembly: GCF_008107625.1. Lineage (GTDB taxonomy): Bacteria > Pseudomonadota > Gammaproteobacteria > Burkholderiales > Rhodocyclaceae > Zoogloea > Zoogloea oleivorans. The sequence goes on along the minus strand of NZ_SDKK01000010.1, from coordinate 205,271 downwards.
GGCGCCGCTCCTCGGCGATCAGGAACTGGTCGGCCTGCTGTCGGGCACGGTAGTAGGAGACACCGAAGTCGAGCAGGTTCCACGAAAACTCGGCACCGGCGAGCCAGTGGCGGCGCTCTTCGGAGGTGGAGGGGCGCAGGGACTGGAGGCGGTCTTCGATGCCGATGCTGGTGCCGCCCGAATCGTTGTTGCGCGCCCTGTAGCCGGCGGTGGCCAGCAGCTGGGGCAGCATGTCGTAGCGGGAGTAGTCCGCCAGACCGAAGGCCAGGGCCGACTCCATCTTCTTGAGGCGGTAGTCGAGGTTGTACTTGAGGGCGCGGGCGACGGCTTCATCAAGGCTCACCGGCGCGTCGATGGGGGCCTGGTCGGCGTACATCTGTGCCGTGTCGGCGCTGATGCGGTTCTTCACTTCGTCCTGGCTGACGAGGGTCGGGGTCACCGAACAGCCGGCGAGGACAAGCGCGGCGGCAACGGCGCCGAGACGGGGGAGTGCAGCGAGGCGGCGGGTGGCGTTCATGGCGGTCGGCTTCATGGTCGTGGAGGTCATTGTCGGTGGTTTCCTGAATCAGCGCTTGGCGCTGGGCGCCAGCGGGATGCGGCTGCTCTGGGCGGTACGCGGCCGCAGGTCGGACGCGGCGTTGCGGATCTGGCTGCTGAAGCCCTCGGCAGCCTGCCGCGCCGGAGCGACGGTGCGGGTTGGCGGCGGGGCGTCGGGGGTTGCCGCTGGGGGAGCCGGTGCGTCGATGGCCGGCGCCGGGGCGCCGATGGCAAACGGGTCCATCAGGGTGCTCACGCCGGCGGCGGCCGTGTTACCGCGGCTGGCGCTCTGGGCATCGGCAATCTCCGCTTCGGCCTGGCTGAGGCGTACCGAGTGCTGGACGTGGAGAGCGTGGGTGGTGGCAATGGGTTCATGGCGCACGGCGTGCTGCACGTAGAGCGCATGACTGTCACGCAGGTAGTCGCCGAGGATGGCGCTGCGCACTTCGCCGAGCGTCGCCCGGTCTGCCAGGTTGGGGACGATGCCCGAGCCGATGCCCCGTTCGATGCTGACGTCGGCGACGCCGGGCAGCACGTGAAGGGCGGGGACAAAGGGCGGGAACAGCCGGGGTACCGGCCAGCGCTGTTCCGAGGGCTGCGAGAAGTAGTCCAGCGGCGAGAGCGGATCCGGAGTGCCCGTGGGCGGGGTGACATCCGGCTTCGGCAGGATGACGTCGGGTGTGATCTCGACCAGGGCGGTGAAGGTGTTGGGACTGACCTGGAAGAGTTGGCCATCGAACACCGAGAAGTCGAAGGTCTGGGTGCGGGTGGCAGTACCCGGCACCAGCACCAGCTTGCCGGCGATGAGGTCGGCGATGCTGATGACCTGACCTGGCACCACGGGCACGCCGTCGAGGAGCAGCCGGGCGTCGGGGGGCAGGGTGTCGATGCGTACCGACGCCATCGGGTCCTGATCCGGGTCGGCGTAGCCGAAGTCGGCCGGCGACAGGGGGAGAGGCTGCCCATCCTTGAGGGTGACGGTCTTGTCGGTGCCGGTGGGCGGGTCGTTTTCTGGTGTGACAGTGAGGGTGACGGTGGCCGTCGAGATGTCTCCGTCCGCATCGGTGATGGTGTAGGTGAAGCTGTCCGGGCCGTTGTAATTGGGCGCGGGCGTGTAGATGAAGCTGCCGTC
>NZ_SDKK01000010.1:0-203556 GCF_008107625.1 Zoogloea oleivorans | reverse complement strand
CAGCGGGGTGTCCTCCGGGGGGGTGAGCACGTCGTCCACGGCGACCGGAACATCGTTCATCGTGCTGATACCTAGGGTGACGGTGGCCGTCGAGATGTCTCCGTCCGCATCGGTGATGGTGTAGGTGAAGCTGTCCGGGCCGTGGTAATTGGGCGCGGGTGTGTAGATGAAGCTGCCGTCCGGCTTGACTATCACGCTGCCGTGGGCCGGGTCGGAGGCCTTGGCCCACACGTTGCCGCCGTCGCCGGACGGGGTGTCGTTGCCGGTGAGGGTGCCGGTCAGCGGGGTGTCCTCCGGGGTGGTGAGCACGTCATCCACGGCGACCGGAACATCGTCCACAGGCGTCACCTGGATGGTCACGATGGCCGTATCGGTTCCGCCGTGGCCATCGCTGATGGTGTAGGTGATCACCGCGGTGCCGTGGAAGTTGGGGGCCGGGATGAAGTCCAGGGTGCCGTCCGGGTTGAGGATGACCGTGCCCTGTTCCGGCGGAAGGGTGGCGGAGGTGACCGTCAGCGGGTCGTTCTCGGGGTCGGAGTCGTTGGACAGCACCGGGATGCCGCGCAGCGGGGTGTCTTCCGGGGTGACGAGGATGCCGTCGTCCACCGCGACCGGAGGGTCGTTCTGACCGTTGATGGTGATGGTCAGGGTGGTGCTGGCGGCGTCACCGTCCTTGTCGGTGACGGTGTAGTCGAAGACTTCGGTCAGGCTGTCGCCCGCGCGCATGGCAGCTACGGCCGGGTGGGTGTTGTCGAGGCTGTAGGTGTAGCTGCCGTCGGCCGCCAGGGTGAGGGTTCCGTAGGCGCCGGCCAGAGGGGCACCGAGCGTACCGGGCGTTGCGCCAAAGCTCACGTTGGTGACCGGGCCGGGGACGCTGTCGGCGCCCAGGCGGTCGGCCACATCACCGGCCGAGCCCGCTGCAAAGACATTGCCCGCGGTGGTGGTGGGGGCGTTGGTGAAGCCTTCGTTCACGCTGTTGGTGTCGGCGTTGGCGGTGGGCTGGTCGTCGACGATGCGGATGGTCAGGGTGCCACTGGCGCTGGTGCCGCCGGCGTCGGTGATCTCCAGGGCCACGACCTCGGTGCTCTCGCTGGCCGCGGGGGTGGTCTGATCCTGGCTCAGGGTGTAGCTGTAGGCGAGGGTGCCGGCGGTCGGGACGCCGCCAACGCTGCTGCCGACCGTGAAACCCGTGAGGGTGATCTCGCCTTCCGGTGTGGCGATGGTGACGGGCGTGGTGCCCAGGGTGTTGAGCTGGGCGAGGCTGATGCTGGTGCCACCGATGGAGATGCTGCTCAGGCCGTCGTCGGCGGTGAGAGTGATGGTGCCGGTGCTGGTCTCGGTGGTATCCGCCACGGTGGTGAGGCCGGCCTCGAACACGGTGGTCTCGCCCGTGGCTGCGCCGTTGCCATCCACCGGGGTGATGGAGGGGCCACCGTCGGTGACGCCGTCGATGGTGATGGTGAGCTGGGCGATGTCGCTGAGGGCGCCGGGATCGGCCAGGGTGTAGGCAAAAACCTCGGTCAGGGTGTCGCCGGTCTTCAGGGCATTGACCGCCGGATTGGCGTTGTCGAGGGTGTAGGTGTAGCTGCCGTCGGTGCCGATGCGCAGGCTGCCATAGAGGCCGGTGACGACGGTGCCGTCGGCACTGGTTGTACCGGCGGCTATGGGGGTCATCGCGCCGCCAGCGGCTTCGGTGCCGATGCGGATGCCGGTGATGCTCAGCTCGGCGTTGGTGTTGTCCTGGTCGTTGTCCTGCCCCGGCGTGCCAGGCTTGACGTTGCCGGCCACCGACGCGGCGCCCTCGGTGATGCTGTTGACGTCGTCCTCTGCCACCGGGGCGTCGGGGACGGATACCACGTTGAGGGTGGTGGTGAGGGTGTTGGAGAGCTGGGTGCCGTTGCTGGCGGCATCGCTGTTGGCGTCCCGGACCTGCCAGCTGATGGTGCGCTGTGCGGTGGACGGGTTTTCGCTGGCGTTGCTGTAGCTGACGGTCTGCAGTGCGGCGAGCACGTTGGCCAGGTCGGTGGCGGCACCGGTGAGGGTCAGCGTGCCGGTGCCGGCGTTGTAGCTCTGGGTCCAGCCGGCAGGAAGGCTGCCGGCAGCCAGGGTGTCACCACTGCCCAGGCCGGTGCTGATCTGCACGCTGGCCGAGACCATCTGGGTGTCGTCCACGTCGGTGAGGGTCCAGCCGGCAGGTTCGAGGAGCAGGGCGGGGTCGTTTTCGGTGAAGGTCAGTGTCGAGCCGGCGCCACCGAGGGCCGGGGTGTCGTTGACGGGCACGATGTTGATGAGCCGCGTCGTCGTGCCGGTGCCCGTGCCGGCGCCGCTGGAGCCGCCGTCGGTGAGGCTGTAGGTGACGGTACGGCTGCGGTTGGCGGGGGTGTCGTTGTTGTTGGGGTCTTCGCTGGTGCTCAGGTAGGTGAGGCTGCGCAGGACGTTCTGGTAGTTGGCAGCGGTGTCGGTGCCGGACAGGGTGAGGATGCCGGTGCCCGCGTCGTAGGTGGCGGTGATGGCGGTGCCCGTGGTGTCCACCGCGAGCACGTCGCCCGGGAGGAAGCCGCTGCTGAGGCTTAGGGTGCCACCGCTCATCTGGGTGTCGTCGGCGTCGCTGAGGGTGATGGCGTTGTCGACGCTGAGGGCCGGATCGTTCTCTGTGTAGAGCTTGGCTGCGCCCGCTGACAGCACGGGGTTGTCCACCACCTGGTTGATGTTGATGAGGATGTTGCCACCGCCTGACAGCTGGCCGCCGCCGCCCTGGTCCTGACCACTGCCGGCAGCGCCGCCGCCGGCGATGTTGGGGTTCTGGTCATTGATGGTGTAGGCGAGGGTGACGGAGGCCGGCGGGGCGTCGCTGCTGTTGCGGTAGGTGACGGCCTGCAACACGCTGTCGGCGATGGCGGCAGTGGCATTGCCGTTGAAGGTGATGGCCAGGGTGCCGCCGGTATTGGTGAAGCTGCCCACCACGGTGCTGCCGTTGCGGATGTTGGCGCCACTGAAGTTGATGCCGGTGGTGCCGCTGCCGGTGACGCCTAAGACGTCCTGGGCGTTTGCGCCGCCCTGGCGTTCGATGCGCAGCACGGCACCGCTCCAGCTCGGGTAAATGTCCAGCTCGGGGTCCACCAGGGTGGCGTTGGCGTCGACGACGATGGCTGCGCCGCCTTCGCTGTAGGTGTTGGTCGAGGTCGCGTCTAGGCCGGCGATGCCGGGAGCTTCGTTCTGGTCGGTGGTGATCAGGGTGAAGGTGTTGGTGGCGGACGTGGGGCCGCTGACGCCCGACGGGAGTTGGGTGCCGCCGTTGTTGCCGTCATCCACCGTCACGCGGAAGGTGATGGCGCCGTTCACGTTGGTGTCGGTGGGCAGGTAGGTGACGGTGGCGAGGGCGGCCAGCAGGTCGGCGCGGCTGCCGGTGAGGACCACATTGCCGGTGTTGCTGGTGACGCTGAGGCCGGTGGTGGTGCCGACCTGGATGGTGCCGTAGTTGGCGGCGCTCAGCTGGGCGTTGAGGGTGACGGTGTAGTTGTCGACGCCCACCTCGAAGCCTGCAACGGCATTGCTGATGTCGGCGGCGTCGTTGAAGCTGATGGTGTTGCCGAGGCCGGTGAACTCGAAGCTGCCGTCAGTGATGTACTTGGTGCCGCTGGGCATGCTCAGCGTGGGGGCGTCGTTCACCGGGTTGATCGCGATGGCGATGGCCGCGCTGTCGTTGCCCGTGCCGCCGCCGTCGATGCCGGTGTTGCCGCCGTCGTCCACCGTGAGGCTCAGGGTGTCATCGCCGTTGTAGTGCGTGGCGCTCTGGTAGTAGAGACTGGTCAGGGCGGCGTTGAGGTCGGTGGCGGAACCTCGCAGGGTGACGGTGTTGGAGCCGACGGCGCCGGCGGTGACGCTGAGGCCGGCGGGGGTGGTCGAACCCGTGCTGCCGAAGTAGATGTGGCTGCCCGCGCCGGCTGTCAGGGTGATGGTGTTGGTGGTGCTGGAGAAAGCGTCCGGATCGGCGAAAGAGAAGCCGGTGATCTGGCTGCGGACGTCCTCATTGACCGTCTGGCTCGGCGTCGGGTTGGTGATGACGGGCGGGTCGTTGGTGTCGGAGGCGGCAACGGCAAAGACCACGCTGGCCACGTTGTTGGTGGCGTCGATGGGGGTGCCGTCGGCGTTGGTGCTGCCGCCGTTGGCGCCGGCGGTGAGGGCGCCGGAGGCATCCCGCAGGCGGTCATCCACGGTGACCTTGATCTTCAGGTTGGCCAGGTCGGGGTCAGAGCCGTTGGTGGCGGCGCGCAGCTGGTTGAGGGCGGACTGGACGTCGGCCAGGCTGCCCTGGAAGACGACGGTATTGTCGCCCGCAACGTTGGTGACGATGACGCCGGCGGGCAGGGCGCCGTTGAAGCTGAGCACGCCGGCGGCAAAGGGGGCATCTGCTGCGTCAAGGAATTCGGCCGTGACCTGCACGAAATCCTGTTCGCCCGCGCCAATGCCGCCCGCCACGTCCAGGTCGGCAAGGGTGATGGCCGGGAGCGCGACCGGGGTGGCGGCCGAATTGACCACCAGGTTGCTGCTGCCCGTCGTGATGGTGGGCTTGTCGTTGGCAGCGGCCAGTTCGATGTTGTAGCGGGACGGCGTCGGGGTGTTGCCCTGGGGGACCGAGGTGATGTCGTTGGAGACGAAATCCCCGTCGCTGACCACATAGTCGAAGAAGTCGGATGAGGTCTCGCTGCCGTTGTGCCGGTAGGTGATCCGGCCGCTGTCCAGGTCGGCCTGGGTGAACACGGAGCCCACAGAGAGGACCGCACCGCCGAGCCGCAGGTTGCCGTTGGCCGGTGCCGTGGTAACCCGGTACTGGCGCTGTTCGGTGGAGTTATCCGTGTCGCCGAAGACCAGGTGGGCGACGCTGTTGGCCGGCAGGCTGGGCGCGCCGGCACCGGTGATGCCGTTGGTGTTGGCGTAGCCTAGGGCGCCGCCAATGGTGGCCGTTGCCCCTTCGATGATGGGGCCGGCTTCGCCCGTGATCAGCTGGGACTTGTGCTGGTATTGCGGCGAGTCGTTGATCGGGGTGAGGGTGATCGGAACGAATAGTTCGGTGCCGGTGCTGGTGTGATTGGTTGCTGTGGCCGTAACTGCAGTGATGCCCTGGTCGTCGATGGGAACAAGCCGGAAGCTGTCGGTGAAGTTCTCGCTGCTGTCGTGGGTGTAAACCAGCTTGCCGGCCGTGAAGTCTGCGGCGCTCACGAAGTCACCCACATTGAGGGTGACGCCGTCGAGGGTCAGGCTGCCGTGGCTGACGTCGCCGGTGATCTGGAAGCGCAGAGTGTTGTCGACGGCGTAGCCGGTTTCGTTGTCGGAGGCCGAGTTGTCGGCATCGGCGAGGACGATGTTGGCCGGTGTGATGGTAAGGCTGCTGCCCTCAGGCCCGAAAATGCGGCTGCCGTTGGTGGCGGTGGGCGTGTCGTTCTGGGGGGTGATGGTTAGGTTGAAGTTGCGGACGGCCGTTTCGGTAGAGCCGTCGGAGACTGAGTAGGTGAAGACGTCGTCGAAGTCTTCGCCGCCGGCATGGACAAAGGTGACGCGCCCGGCATTCACGTCGGCCTGGGTGAAACTGTCGAAGTATTCCAGTGCCGCGCCGTTGAGCCGGATGCTGCCGCTGGTGGGCAGGGAGAGGACCCGGTAGGTCAGCTGCCCGGGTACCGTGTCCGGGTCAGTGGCGGTGAGCTGGGTGTTGTTGAGAGTGATCGTCTCACCCTCAAGCAGGGCTGCGGCGTTGCTGCCGCCGGTGGTCGGCACGACGTTGACCACAGCGGGCAGCGGTACGGGGCTGCCGTCTACGCCGGTGCTCTGCACGTTGATGCTGAAGGTGTTGACCGCCAGCGTGTCGGTGCCCGCCACGTAGATGCCGCCGTCCCGGGGCGTCGGGTAGATGCGGCGGTCGCCGTCCTTGACGGTGAAGCTGATGCTGTCGGTGCGGGGGCTGGCGGAGAGGGTGACGTAGACCAGGCTGCCGCTGGTGATGTCCTGCTGGGTGAAGGTGGCGCCGGCCACCAGCCGGTTGCCGCCCAGGCTGAAGTAGCCCTCAGCCGAGTTGGGAACGGCCGTCAGGGTGTAGGTGAGGCTGCTGTCCGGCGAGTCGGTGTCGGTCACCTGGAGCATGGCCGGGGTGATGACGAGGCTGGTGGCGGTGCCGGTGAGGGTCTGGGAAACATCGGTGGTGAGCACCGGGTCGTTGTTGTTGCCGATGACCCCGATCTGGATGGTAGTGTCGTTGGAGAGGGGGACGCCGGTGCCGCCGCCGCTGTCGGTGATGCGCATTTTGAAGCTGTCGGGCGTACCGGTGGGCTCGCTGCCGTCGTGACTGTAGGTGAGCTTGCTCAGGTCGGCTACGACGAAGGGGCTGCCGACGCTGGCCGAGGCGATGACCACGCCATCGTATTTCAGCGTGCCTTGACCGGGCAGGCTGGTGATGCTGTAAGTGAAGACGGTGTCGTCCGGGTCGGTGCCGGAGATGGCGCCGCGGGGCGTCGATACGGGCGGGACGAGATTGGTGTTGGCGGTCAGGCTGACATCCTGTTCGCCTTCGAAGACGGTGACCGTGCCGGCGATGGAGGGGGCCTGGTTGACAGGGGTGATCTCGACATTGACGGCACGACTCAGGAGCAGACCACCGGCGCCGTCATCGACGGTGATGAGGAAGGTGTCGGTAGTGGGGGCGAGCACCTGGTTGCCGTTGTGGGTGTAGCTGAGCTGGGCGATCTGGCTGACGGCGAAGGTCGAGCCGACCGACAGTTCGTTGCCGCCGAGCTTGAGTACCCCCCGGCCGGGTAGCCCGGCTACTTTTATGATGACCTGGTTTTGGGTGTTGTCCACGTCCGAGAGGCCCAGGTTGATCTGGGTGAAGCCTGTCGGGCCCACGTTGGTGGCTGCGCTGAAGCTGGTTGTGCCACCTTCCGGGACGGACAGGGGCGTGCCACCGGCCAGCACCGGGACATCGTTGGTTGGCGTGATGGCCAGGTTGACCGTACGGTTCACCGTCGTGGTGCCGTCGTTGGTGGAAATGGTGAAGTCGGCCGCACCGCTGGCTTCCGCCAGACCACGGAAATTCATGCCGTTGATGGCCGTGTTGACGTCCGCCAGGGTGCCGCTGAAGCTGATCGAGCCCGTGCCGTTGCCGGTGAGGCCGATGAGCCCGGTGGTGCTGGCGAGGGTCAGGGTGCCGGTGGTGGAACTGAGGGTGACGGTCTGGTTGTTGCCGTCGCCATCGGCGAGGGTGATGCCGCTGATGGTGATGTCGCTGTCCTCGGTGCCGCTGCGGGTGGCACTGATGCTATCGGTGATGGTCGGGGCCGCCAGCAGGCCGTCCAGCCCGCTGAGGGCGAGGGCGCTGGCTTCGATGGCGCCCGCGGTGGCTTCCAGCGTGGTGTTGCCACCGCTGCCGATGGAGCCGGTGAGGTCGGTGGAGGCCGCCACGTCGGCGCCGGTAAGGGCCGCCAGGCGGTCGATGAAGGCGCTGCCCTGGCTTGCCACGTCGCAGCCGTAGATCAGAATGTCGGCGCTGGAGCTGAGGTGGCTGCCGATGGCGGCAAGCTCGCTGCGGAAGCCCTCCAGGCTGGCGGTGTCGAGGCTCTGGTTACCTAGCACGATCTGGTCGGCCGAGCCGTGGCTGACGAGGTGCAGGGTGGTGATGTCGTCCCGACTGCCCAGGGCGTCGGCGATCTGTTCGAGGCCGGAGCGGCTTGGGTCGAGAACCAGGACTTCGCTGCCGGCGGGCAGGCCGGCGACGAGCTCCTGCCAGCCGCGTACGGCAGGGTCGACAATCACCAGGCCGGTGCTGCCCGCCCGCTCGGCGGTGTTGCCCGGCAGGTCGGCGGTGGTGCCCTGTCGCTGGCCGTCGTCGTCGCGATCCGTGGTGGTGGCGGTGTCGTCGTGCTGGTCGACGGTGACCGGCGCGGCGCCATCGAAGAGATGGCGGGGTTCAAGAGCGAGGCGGTGGGAGACGGGACGAAGCGACTTCTGAGCGACTCTTGTGGACATTTCAACACCTCGCGCCGGGCGGCACGTTTGTGATTATCGGAATGGGAGCGTGGGTCTTGCGAATCAATGCACCCCGATGCGTCGGGGGGTGAAATCCTTACAGGCAGCGGCGTAACGCATTAAAGTCGAATATCGGAAGCTGAGCCTCATGCTTGAGGGCTGCGATCGGCGGAGTTACAAGATTTAACATAGGCAGGGTGCGTATTCTGACCGCAATCGCAACGTGGAGAAAGAACATATGAAACCCATGCAGGGTGTGAAGGTGCTTGAACTCGGTACCTTGATCGCAGGGCCCTTCTGTACACGCATTCTTGGGGAGTTCGGGGCGGATGTCATCAAGGTGGAGTCGCCTGATGGCGGTGATCCGCTGCGCCAGTGGCGCAAGCTGCATCGGGGGACGTCCCTGTGGTGGTCAGTTCAGGCGCGTAACAAGAAATCCCTGACGGTCAATCTGAAGCATCCGGAGGGGCTGGCCATTGTTCGTCAACTGGCGGCCGAGGCCGACATCGTGGTGGAGAACTTCCGCCCTGGCGTGCTCGAGAAGCTCGGGTTGGGCTGGGACGTTCTGTCGGCGGCCAATCCAGGGCTGGTGATGGTGCGCCTGTCCGGCTTTGGCCAGACCGGACCTTACAAGGACCGGCCGGGCTTTGGGGCGATTGGTGAATCCATGGGCGGGTTGCGCTACATCACGGGTTTTCCGGACCGCCCACCGGTGCGCACCGGGATTTCCATCGGCGATTCGATTGCGGCGCTGTGGGCCGCGATCGGCGCGCTGATGGCCCTGCGCCACCGGGAGGTGAATGGTGGCGTGGGGCAGGTGGTGGATGTGGCGCTCTACGAGGCGGTGTTTGCGATGATGGAAAGCATGGTGCCGGAGTTCGACGTGGCGGGTTTCATGCGCGAGCGTACCGGCAACATCATGCCGGGCATCACGCCCTCGAACACGCATACAACAAGGGATGGTCGTCACGTCATTATCGGCGGCAATGGCGATGCGATCTTCAACCGGTTGATGCGCGCCATCGGTCGCCCTGATCTGGCCGAGGCGCCGGATCTGGTCAGCAATGCCGGGCGTGATCTGCGTGCTGCCGAAATCTACACGGTCATCGACGCCTGGGTGGCCGCCCGGGATGGTGATGCGGTGCTGGCTGCCATGGAGGCGGCCGAGGTGCCGGCGAGTTCGGTGTTTTCGGTGGCCGACATGTTCCGCGATGCCCAGTTCGCCGCGCGCGGCATGCTGGAGGAGGCCTCTTTGCCCGACGGCCAGCCTCTGCGCATTCCCGGTGTAGTGCCGAAGCTTTCCGCTACGCCGGGTGCCACCGAATGGCTGGGGCCAAAACTTGGAGAGCATACTGACGAGATTCTTGCTGGCCTGGGTTACAGCCCGGAGAAAATTGCTGCGTTACGCGCCGATGGGGCAATTTGACGTGTTGGTAACCCGGCCGGAAGGGTAGGCGGGGTATCATTCCTGCATTCTCCATTCACCCGGAAGTGTGCATGCCCACCATTCTTGTCACCGGCGGTGCCGGCTATATCGGCTCGCATACCTGCGTCGAGCTTCTTGCTGCAGGTTATGACGTTGTTGTTGTTGATAATTTGTCCAACAGCAAGCCCGAGGCGCTCAAGCGCGTGGAGGAAATTGCCGGGCGCAAGCTGGCCGCCTTTTACCGGGCCGATATCCGCGACAAGGCGGCGTTGCGTGCGCTTTTCGGCGCCCACCCGATTGATGCGGTGATTCACTTTGCGGCGCTCAAGGCGGTTGGCGAGTCGGTGGCCAAGCCGCTGATGTATTACGACAACAATATCGCCGGCACGGTGGCGCTGGCCGAGGTGATGGCTGAGGCGGGTGTCAAGTCGCTGGTCTTCAGTTCTTCCGCAACGGTGTATGGTGATCCAGCCAGTGTGCCGATTCGCGAGGACTTTCCCACCGGTCCGACCAATCCCTACGGGCGTACCAAGTGGATGATGGAGCTTGTGCTGTCCGACCTGGCGGCGGCCGATCCGGAATGGCGTGTCGCGCTGCTGCGCTACTTCAACCCGGTGGGCGCCCATGCCAGCGGTCGTATCGGGGAGGACCCGAACGGTCTGCCCAACAACCTGATGCCCTATGTGAGCCAGGTGGCTGTTGGGCGTCTGCCGCAGTTGCGGGTTTTCGGTGGGGATTACGCCACACCGGATGGCACGGGAGTGCGTGATTACATTCACGTGGTGGACCTGGCTGTCGGGCACGTGGCGGCGGTACGCAGGCTGTCGGAACGGACGGGCGTGCTGACGGTCAACCTCGGTACGGGGCAGGGCTACAGCGTCATCGACGTGGTCAATGCCTTCGAGAAGGCCAGTGGCCGTCCGGTGCCCTACGAGATTGCCCCTCGACGTCCGGGTGACGTGGCCCAGTGTTACGCAGAGCCGACGCTGGCCGAAACGGAGTTGGGCTGGCGGGCCACTCGCGGGATCGAGGAGATGTGCGCCGATGCCTGGCGCTGGCAGAGTTCCAATCCACAGGGATACCCCGATTGAGTCAATCAGACATGCCGGTCAGTGATGCCCTCAACGTCCTTGGTGAAGCGCTTCTTGCCTGCAGCTACGATCCGCTCACCGGCTGGATGCGTAGCGGTTGCTGCGAATCTGATCCGGATGACATGGGGCGCCATCACGTGTGCGTGAAGGTGACGGCCGAGTTCCTCGGCTTCAGTGCGTTGCGCGGGAATGATTTGTCCACGCCGCGTCCCGAGTTCCGTTTTGCCGGCCTCAAGCCCGGCGACCGCTGGTGCTTGTGTGCGTTGCGCTGGCGGGAGGCGTGGGAGGCTGGCTGTGCGCCGCCGGTGGTGCTGGCAGCAACCCACATGGCCGCACTGGAGGTCATTCCCCTCGACGCTCTCAAACGCTACGCATACGAGCCTTAGCGTTGAGGGGCGCTCCCCTTAAAGTCCGGCAACCCACTCCAGCAGGGCATCCTGGGCGTCCCGGGCGGCTCCGGCATTGGGGTGGTTGATCATCAGCACCACCGCGTAACGATGGCCGTTGCGGGCCAGCACGTAGCCGGCCATGCTGCGCACGCCGTCCAGTGTGCCCGTCTTGACGTGGGCATAACCTGCGGCCGGACTGTTGGCGACGCGCCGACGGGCGGTGCCGTCGCGACCGGCGATGGGGAGCGAAGAGAGTAGTTCGGGCATTGTCGGGCTGTGCCAGGCGGCGACGAGCACCTGACCCAGCGTGTTCGCCGTGATCCGTTCGGTGCGGGACAGTCCGGCGCCGTTTTCCACCACCAGACCGTCTGTGGCCACTCCGCTGGCGGCGAGGGTGCGCTGGACCCGTCGGGCGCCCGCCGACGGGGCGTCCTGGTCCGGCTCGGCGCTTGCGCCCAGTGTCGCCAGTACGTGGCGGGCAATCACGTTGTTCGACCACTTGTTCATGTCGCGCAGTACTTCCGGCAGGCTCGGCGACACCGATTCGGCCAGTGGGCGGGCATCTGGCGGCGTTCGGCCATCCCGAAAGCGCCCGCTGATCTCGCCACCCAGCTCTTGCCACAGGGTGCGAAACATCCCCTCGAAGAGCTGCCGGGGCGGAAGTGGGGCGAGGTTCCAGTCGAAAACTTCGCTGCAACTCGGGGGCAGGCTGCCGTCCAGGGTGAGGAGGGTGCCGGCAATGGTGTCTGTCGCCGTTGCCGTCAGATGGGTTAGGGGATCGGTGCAGTTGCCATTGCCGTTGCGCCGGATGCGGTTGTTCAGAAGTAGCCCGGCAGGGAGCGGATCGGTACCGACGGTGGCGCCCGTGGTCATGGGGGTGACGCGTAGCTGGATCGCGCCGTAATCGACGGTCAGGGTATCGGCGCCGACGTTGTAGGGGCGCAGCGGGCGCTGGTCAAAGGCGGCAGGGTCGTGGGGCGGCAGGCGGAAAAGGTTGCGGTCGGTGATCACGTCTCCGTCGATGTGGCGGATGCCGCGGTTGCGCAGATCCCGCAGCAGTAGCCAGAGGCGTTCGCGCGACAGACGTGGATCGCCGCTGCCGACGATGAAGAGATTGCCGTTCAGCGTCTCGGTGCGGATATCCCCGCTGGCGGCGATGCGCGTCTTCCATGTGAAGCTCGGGCCGAGCTGGTCGAGGGCGACGTAGGCTGTGACGAGTTTCATCACCGAGGCCGGGTTCATCGCTTCGCCGGTTCGGTGGCTCACCAGGGCGGCAGAGCCATCGAGATCCCGGACCAGGAGACTGGTGGCGCTGCGGGGAATGCCTGCTCGTGTCAGGCTGGCGTCAAGATTTGCCGGCCAGGCTTCCCCGTGGGCCTGACAGGTGCCGGCCAGCAGGGTCATGGCGCAGGCGAGATGAAGGAGGCGGTCGGAGGGGGGCATTGGAGGTGTGGGGCGGGCGCGGAAAGAGGGCTGCACAGGCGCCGATTATGCCGCTCCCGCCATTTGAGGTGCTTGTTGCGATGCAAAAAAACAGTCGATCAGGATGCCAGTACAGTTTTTTTTGAGCTTTCTTGAAAATCTTGTTTTTGGATAATTTCCAATGCTGGCGCGGGTTTAGCGCGATAGGCCTTTTTTTGGGTACGGGTTTTCGCTATACTCCGCGAGTTTTCCGTATTGCGATCTTCGAAGTCTCTTTTACTGAGGTTAGTGGGCCATGAGCGTGGATCATAAAGTGGATGCGGGTCGGCGCCAGCTGTTGCTGGCGACATCGGCTGCGGGAGGCGTGGCCGTTGCGGCTGTGGCCGTTCCGTTCGTCGGGAGCCTTACGCCATCCGAACGAGCAAAGGCAGCCGGTGCGCCGGTTGAAGTGGATATCAGCAAGCTGCAGCCCGGTCAGATGATGACTGTCGAGTGGCGCGGCAAGCCGGTATGGATTATCAACCGGACCAAGGAGATGCTGGATTCGCTGAAGAAGACCGATGGCGAAGTCAGCGATCCCAACTCCGACAAGCCGATGCAACCGGAGTACGCCAAGAACGAAACCCGCTCCATCAAGCCGGAAATCCTGGTGGCGGTTGGCATCTGTACGCACCTGGGTTGTTCCCCGTCGGACAAGTTCAAGACCGGTCCTGAAAGCGGCGTCAGCGCCGACTGGCCGGGCGGGTTTCTGTGCCCCTGTCACGGCTCGACCTTCGACCTGGCTGGTCGCGTCTACAAGAGCAAGCCGGCACCGGACAACCTCGAGATTCCGCCGCACAAGTACCTGGCCGACACCAAGATCTTGATCGGCGACGACGGAAAGGCATAAACGATGACCACCAAAGCTCAAGCGGTATTGGACTGGGTTGACGAACGTTTCCCGTTGACCTCCTCCATCAAGGGGCACCTCACCGAGTACTACGCCCCCAAGAACTTCAACTTCTGGTATTTCTTTGGTTCCCTGGCGCTGTTGGTGCTGGTGATCCAGATCGTTACCGGCATCTTCCTCGTGATGCACTACAAGCCGGATGCCTCCCTGAACGCCTCTGGTGTGCCGGTGGCTTTCGCCTCCGTCGAATACATCATGCGTGATGTGCCGGGTGGCTGGATCATCCGTTACATGCACTCGACGGGCGCTTCGGCGTTCTTTGTGGTGGTGTACCTGCACATGTTCCGCGGCCTGCTCTACGGTTCCTACCGCAAGCCCCGCGAGCTGATCTGGATCTTCGGCACGCTGATCTTCCTGGCGCTGATGGCTGAAGCCTTCATGGGTTACCTGCTGCCCTGGGGCCAGATGTCCTTCTGGGGTGCGCAGGTGATCGTGAACCTGTTCTCCGCGATTCCCGTTATCGGTCCCGACCTTTCCGTCGTGATCCGTGGCGACTTCGTGGTGTCCGACGCGACCCTGAACCGCTTCTTCTCCTTCCACGTCATCGCCGTGCCGCTGATCCTCATCGGTCTGGTGGTTGCCCACATCGTTGCCCTGCACGAAGTCGGCTCCAACAACCCCGACGGTGTCGAAATCAAGAAGAAGAAGGGCGCCGATGGCCACCCGCTGGACGGCATTCCGTTCCATCCGTACTACACCGTCAAGGACATCGTTGGTGTGGTTGGCTTCCTGATCGTTTTCTCCTTCATCGTGTTCTTTGCGCCTGAAGGCGGCGGCTACTTCCTGGAGTTCAACAACTTCGTCCCGGCTGATCCGCTGAAGACTCCGCCGCACATTGCGCCGGTCTGGTACTTCACGCCGTTCTACTCGCTGCTGCGTGCGATGGTGTGGCCGCTGCTGGGTATTGATGCCAAGTTCTGGGGTGTCGTGGCGATGGGTGGTGGCGTGGTGATCATTGCCTTCCTGCCGTGGCTGGACCGCAGCCCGGTCAAGTCGATCCGCTATCGCGGCCCGATTTACAAGTCGATGCTGACCGCCTTTGTCATTGCTTTCTTCATCCTGGGTTTCCTCGGTACACAACCGCCGTCCTACGCCTTCTTTGGCGTGATTCCGGGTGCTCCTGTGGCCCAGTTGCTGAGCCTGTTCTACTTCCTCTTCTTCCTCACGATGCCTTGGTGGTCGAAGATCGACAAGTGCAAGCCCGAACCTGATCGGGTTACCGGTTAATGAGGATGAAAGCCATGAAAAAATTTCTGACAGCTCTCCTGTTTGCGCCGCTGCTGGCAGTGGCGAGTGGCGCTGAAGTGCACCTCGACAAGGCGCCGGTGTCCACCGACCCGGCAGCCCTGCAGAATGGCGCCAAGCTCTTCGTCAATTACTGCCTGAACTGCCACGGCGCCAGCTACATGCGCTACAACCGGCTGGAACAGATCGGTTTGTCCGAACAGATGATTCGCGACAACCTGATGTTTACTGCCGACAAGATCGGTGAGCCGATGCGTATCGCGATGCAGCGTGACGAGGCCAAGCAGTGGTTCGGTGCGGCACCGCCCGATCTGACCGTGATTGCCCGCTCGCGTGCTTCCGAAGTCGGCAGCGGCGCCGACTGGCTGTACACCTACCTGCGTGGTTTCTACCGTGACGACACCCGTCCGACCGGCTGGAACAACGTGATCTTCGAAAACGTGGGTATGCCCCACGTTCTCTACGAACTGCAAGGTGAGCAGCGCGGCAAGGTTGTCGAACACGAAGACAGTCACGGCAACAAGACCAAGACCATTCAGGTTGAACCGGGCAAGCCCGGCAAGATGTCTGCCGAAGAGTACGACAAGGCGACTGCCGACCTCGTCTCCTACCTGGTGTGGATGGGTGAGCCGATGGCTGGTGCTCGCAAGACCATCGGTACCTTCGTGATTGCTTTCCTTGGCCTTCTCTTTGTTCTCTCCTATCTTCTCAAGAAGAACTACTGGAGAGACATCCATTAATCGGTAGTTTTTTATCGATGCAGTCTCTTGCCATCATTGAGCAAGACGCACCACGCGCTCGGCGCGTGGTGCGTGATACCGAGTATTTGTGGGGTAACACAACAATGATGAATTTGTATTCCGGAACGACAGATCCTTTTAGTCACCGGTGCCGTATCGTGCTCTTTGAAAAGGGCATGGATTTCCAGGTGATTGATGTCGATCTCTTCAACAAGCCGGAAGACATCGCCGTCATCAACCCGTACAACCGGGTTCCTGTGCTGGTTGATCGTGACCTCGTGCTTTACGAGTCGAACATCATCAACGAGTACATCGACGAGCGTTTCCCGCATCCCCAGCTGATGCCGCCCGATCCCATCATG
This sequence comes from Zoogloea oleivorans, assembly GCF_008107625.1. GTDB lineage: Bacteria > Pseudomonadota > Gammaproteobacteria > Burkholderiales > Rhodocyclaceae > Zoogloea > Zoogloea oleivorans. Next base: position 187,919 of record NZ_SDKK01000010.1, on the reverse strand, counting down.
CGTGCACGGGCTCGCCAGTTGCTGCATACCTTCGAGCACGAGTTGTTCTCCCATATTGACGTACTTGAGAAAAATGCCAAGTCGGCCGAAAAGGAACGTGCTCACGTACGCGACCAGCTGACCCAGCTCGCCCCCATGTTCACCAAGCAGAAGTTCCTGCTGGGTGACGAGTTCTCCATGCTTGACGTGGCGATTGCTCCGCTGTTGTGGCGTCTCGATCACTACGGCATTGAGCTGCCCCGTTCGGCTGCACCCCTGATGAAGTACGCGGAACGTATCTTCAGCCGGCAAGGTTTCATCGATGCGATGACTCCGTCCGAAAAGGTTATGCGGCGCTAAGCGCAATCCGGGGTCGCACTCTCCTGCGGCCCCACTTGTGGCCCCTCTTTTGGCCTCATTCGCTGGAAGGTCCACGTCATGAGTGAAATCTCCACCAAGCCCTATCTGATCCGCGCCATTTTCCAGTGGTGTGTCGATCAGGGATTTGCCCCTTACCTCGCGGTTGCAGTCGATAACCGGACGACGGTTCCGCGTAATTTTGTGCAGGACGGGCAGATCGTGCTCAATATCAGCCCTGACGCTACGCAGAGTCTGGTCATGGGCAACGAACTGATCGCCTTTCAGGCCCGTTTTGGCGGAATCGCCCAGAATATCTCCGTTCCTGTGGATAGCGTTTCGGCAATCTATGCGCGCGAGAACGGTCACGGAATGGCGTTTGAAGTGTCGGCCTTGCCGTCCGGCGATGCCGCCGATACTGACGTCAATATCGAATCGCTCCCGTCTGCTGTTTCGTCGCCGCTGACGGATGACGTACCGGAGCCGCCCAAGGGTGGCGGCCGGAGTCATCTGAAACTTGTCAAATAAGTCTGGCTTGACCCCGTGATGCTTGATCTCGCTCAGGGAGCGGGGCAATTGTCTCGGGTAGAGTCCGCAAATTTTCACCCCTGAGGTTTTCGATCATGGCTGCCATGGAATGGACTGACAAACTTGCACTTGGCTTGGGCCCGATGGACCAGACCCACCAGGAGTTTGTCGAAGCCTACAACCGTCTGCTGGGTGTTTCCGGCGAAGCCTTGCTGACTGCAATGGACGAGTTCATTGCCCATTCGGTCGAGCACTTCGAGCAGGAAAACCGCTGGATGGAAAAAGTTGGTTTTCCCGGCTGCCACAAGGCCGAGCATGACCGGGTCCTGGCGGTCTGCCTGGATGTGCGCAAGCGCATGGAGCGTGGCGATTCTGCTCTTGGCCGGCAATTGATCCAGGAGTTGCCCCTGTGGTTCGACAACCATGTGGCTTCCATGGATGCGGCGCTCGCGGCTTACCTTGAATCGATCGGTTTCGACACCGAGACCGGTGAAGTGCGTAACCCGCCCAAGGCGGATTGCGAAGACGGTTCTTCTGCCTGCTGCACGCCGCCAGCAGCAACCCAACCGGCCTGATCTTATATTCAGGGCTTCCGCGCCCTAAAGTCATCCTCGTTTCGTGACGATATGACCATGACTTTTACACCGAGATCGGGTCAGTGATGTCATTCGTTCGTGTTAATAACGGCGACCTGGAGCTTGGCAAGCCGGTTCCATGGCCTCTCTATGACGACAAGAAGCAACTTCTGCTGGCTCGGGGGGTTATGCTTGAGACGGATAGCCAGAAGAAGGCCTTGCTGGAGCGGGGGCTCTTTCGCAAGTTGCCGGTCAGCGATAGCCGTGCGAGTCCCGAAAGCGGAGGCCGTCCGGCCGATGACATGTGCAGCTTCGACGAGATCAAGCTCGATATCGGCGATACCCTTCAACTGCAGACACAGAGTGAGTCCGGGCAGTCTCGCTACTACGTCAAGCTGATCGGTTACCTCAAAGGGAAGAGCGTGCTGGTGACGACGCCGACCCAGGATGGCAAGGTCTTGCTGATGCGCGAGGGGCAGGCTTTTGTGGTCCGGATGTTCTCCGGGAAAAGTGTCTATGCTTTCGGGACGACGATTTTCAAGGTCGCCAACGTTCCCTTTCCCCATCTCCATCTCACTTATCCGGCCCAGGTACGCGGCCTGGTCGTGCGCCGTGGTGCGCGGGCACGGGTCAATCTGATTGCCGCGGTTACTGGTGCAGACGGTCGTTCCCATGCGGCAACGCTGCTCGACTTGAGTACCGGTGGTGCAATGTTGATCGCCAAGTCGCCGATGGGGGGCAAGGATGACCGGGTCGCCATCAAGTTCCGGGTCATCGTTGGCGACGTGGAGCAATACCTGACCATTCCGGCAGTGTTGAGGGCGGTCCATGCCACCGCTACGGCCGAAGGTGAGGCGCCGCAGGTCAATCACGGCGTGCAGTTCGAGGACCTGCCCCACGCGGAGCATGTGGTCCTCTCGGCCTTTGTCTATCGCGTGCTTTTCGAGGAGTCGGCCGAAGGCTGATTGCCTGGGCGGAATCCTATTTGAGGCTCCGAAACGGGAATGCCGGCTCCGGCGTCTGTCCCGTCATGATGTCTGCTATGGCCCGCCCCGAGCCGCAGGCCAGGGTCCAGCCCAGGGTGCCGTGGCCGGTGTTCAAGAACAGGTTGTCGATGCGGGTGTGACCAATCAGTGGCACGTTGCTGGGGGTCGCCGGCCGCAGGCCGCACCAGTGTTCGGCACGTGCCACATCGGCGACGCCGGGAAGGTGATCCTCCAGCCATGCGACGACGGCTGCACTGCGGGCCGGATTCGGGCTCAGATCATAGCCGTTCAACTCGGCGGTGCCGGCCACGCGCAGGCGATCGCCCAGCCGTGAGCACACCACGCGGCGGGCTTCATCGGTCAGGCTCAGCCGCGGTGCTCGCGCCAGATCAAGGATCGGTACCGTGATGGAATAGCCCTTGACCGGGTAGATCGGCAGTTTTTCTCCCAGTGGCTGTACGAGTTGCGGGCTGTAGCTGCCGGCGGCAACGACGAAGGTATCGGCCTGCAGAACGCCTGCGCGGTAGGCGGAGTCGAGGACGCGAACTCCCGTGATGCGTCCGCGAACCATGTCGAAGGCTTGCACGGCGCTATCGAACACAAAGCGCACTCCGGCCTCCCTGGCCTTCTCGGTTAGAGCCTTGCAGAACAGGTGCGCATTACCGGTTTCATCGTCCATGCCATGCAGTGCGCCGGCCAGGCGCGGGCGCAGGGAGGTGAGTGCCGGTTCCAGGGCGATGGTCTGGTCGGGATCGAGAATGCGGCCGCGGATGCCGAAGTCTTCGAGCACCTTCAGTTTTCCCGGCACATGGGCGAATTCCCGCGGATCTTCGAACAGATGGAGGATGCCGCCTTCACCGGCTTCGTATTCGATCCCGGTCGAGGTGCGCAGGGCTTGCAGTTCGCGCCGGCTGTAGCTGGCCAGATTGGCGATGGCCGCTGTATTGCGGGCCGCCCGCCCTGGCAGGCATTCCCGCAGGAAGGCTGCGGCCCAGCGCCACTGGGCGGCGTCGGCGCGGAAGCGGAAGAGCAGCGGCGCGTCTTTCCTGCCGAGCCAGCGCAGAACAGTGGCGGGGGCCGATGGGTTGGCCCAGGGTTCGGGGTGGCTGACCGAAATCTGCCCGCCGTTGGCGAAACTGGTTTCCAGGCCCGGACCGGGCTGGCGGTCCACGACTGTTACCTTGCAACCGGCCTGGGCGAGATACCAGGCGCTTGTGACGCCGGCGAGGCCGGCGCCGATGACCAGAACTTCCATGATGCCTTGCGCAGAGGGCTCCAGAAGGGCAGCGAGACGCTGCCGTAAAATCGAACCCGCAATCATAAACGACGAAAGGCCACGATCCGGGCGATAATCCGCGCTTTCACAGGTTATTCCGGAGAACTGAGTCATGCGTCGAGTCACGCTCACCCAATTTCTGATCGAGCAGCAACGCAAGGGCCTGATGGGCGCCGATCTGCGTTTGCTGATGGAGGTCGTTGCCCGTGCCGTCAAGGCCATTGCCGTGAACGTGTCGAAAGGCGCTCTTGCCGGCGTGCTCGGCGAGGCAGGCAGCGACAATGTGCAGGGCGAGGCCCAGAAAAAGCTGGACGTCATTGCCAATGACATCCTGATTCAGGCTAACGAATGGGGTGGTCACCTGGCCGCCATGGCTTCTGAAGAAGTCGAGGAGATCCAGCCGATTTCCAGCGACTATCCGAAGGGGGGCTATTTGCTGCTGTTCGATCCCCTCGACGGTTCGTCCAACATCGACGTGAATATCTCCGTTGGCACGATCTTCTCGGTGCTGCGCAGCCCCGAAGGTTCGCAGACCGCGACCGAGGCTGATTTCATGCAACCGGGCACGGCCCAGGTGGCGGCCGGCTATTCGGTCTATGGGCCGTCCACCCAGCTTATCCTGACGGTTGGCGATGGCGTGCATGGTTTCACCCTCGACCGCGAAATGGGCAGCTTCATCTACACCAACCCGTACATGACGATTCCCGAGGACACCAAGGAATACGCCATCAACGCCTCCAACGAGCGCTTCTGGGAAGCGCCGATCCAGCGTTATGTCAGCGAGTTGAAGGCTGGTGCCGATGGCCCTCGCGGCAAGGACTTCAACACCCGCTGGGTGGCGTCGATGGTGGCCGACGTGCATCGCATCCTGACCCGTGGCGGTGTCTTCATGTATCCGCTCGACAGCAAGATGAAGGACAAGGGCGGCAAGCTGCGCCTGATGTACGAAGCCAATCCGATGGCCCTGATCGTCGAAGCTGCTGGCGGCGCCGCCACCACCGGTCGTGAGCGCATCCTCGACATCCAGCCGACCAAGCTGCACCAGCGCGTGCCGGTGGTGCTTGGCTCCAAGAACGAAGTGGAGCTTGTGACCCGCTACCATCTGGAAGGCTGATTCCGGCTTTTTCCGCCAACCGGGCCCGTTTGTACGGGGCCGGTTGAATCGTTTCCCTCCGTGCCGGTCGAATCTGCTGTTGGCTCCCGCCGCTCCAGATCAGGTGACGTCATGTCCACCCAGTTCGACCCCGCAGCCCCACCTCTCAACGATGCCGGATTCGCCGCGCTGCGTCAGGCCATCGAGGCCGTCGCCCGCCGTCCGGAAGCAGACTGCGTCGCCGCGCTGATCGACGAAGCCCGCCTCCTGCCCGCGCCGGCGTCCCGCGTTGCCCGCACGGCCGAGCGATTGGCCACTGGCGTGCGGAACAGCCGCCGCCGGGCCAGTGGCGTCGATGCGCTGATGAACGAGTTTTCCCTCGACAGCCGTGAAGGCGTGGCCCTGATGTGCCTTGCCGAAGCGCTGTTGCGCGTCCCCGATGCAGCGGGGCGTGATCGGCTGATTCGTGACAAGCTGTGTCACCGGGACTGGTCTGGCCATGTGGGTCACAGCCCGTCCCTGTTTGTGAATGCGGCCGCCCGCAGTCTGGCGCTCACCGGTCGTCTGCTCAGCTCCGATGAGCACGTGCGCGGGATCGCGGAGCGGGGTGGCGAGACGCTGGTGCGTGAGGCGATGGATTGCGCCATGCGTCTGGTCGGCCAGCAGTTCGTCCTCGGCGAGACGGTCGACGACGCGCTGTCGCGTGCCAATCGGGGGCTGGCCGCCGATTACCGTTACTCCTTCGACATGCTCGGCGAGGCGGCGGTGACGGCTGACGATGCCGCCCGCTACGCTGCCGCCTATGCCCAGGCCATCCATGCCATCGGCACCCATGACCGCTGGCGCGGCGTGCACAAGGGCAACGGCATCTCCATCAAGCTGTCGGCACTCCATCCCCGGTACACCTGGTCCCAGCGGGAGCGGGTGATGCACGAGCTTTTGCCGCGGGTTCGCCACCTGTGCATGCTCGCCAAGGCGCGTGATATCGGCTTGACCATCGATGCGGAGGAGAGCGAGCGGCTGGCGCTATCCCTCGACCTGCTGGAAGCCTTGGCCAGCGATCCACAGTTGACGGACTGGTCCGGCCTCGGCTTTGTTGTGCAGGCCTACCAGAAGTCCGCGCCGGCCGTGATCGACTGGATCGTGGCCCTCGGCCGACGTTGCCGGCGCCGCATCATGGTGCGCCTGGTGAAGGGCGCCTACTGGGACGGGGAAATCAAGCGCGCCCAGCAGGAGGGGCTGGTCGACTATCCGGTCTACACCCGCAAGGCGCACACGGATGTCGCCTACCTGGCTTGCGCCCGCCGGCTGCTGGCTGCGCCGGATGTGGTTTTCCCGATGTTTGCCACCCACAATGCGCACACCGTTGCCGCGGTGCTGGAACTGGGTGGGCCGTTTCGGTCGGGAGATTACGAATTCCAGTGCCTCCATGGCATGGGTGAGACCCTCTACCGGCAACTGGTCGACGCCGAAGATCCAGCACTGCGCCGTCCGGTGCGCGTCTATGCGCCGGTCGGCAGCCACGAAACCCTGCTCGCCTACCTGGTGCGCCGTTTGCTGGAAAACGGCGCCAACAGCAGTTTCGTCAATCGTATTGTCGATGAGTCCGTCCCCCTCGCCGAGCTGCTTGCCGATCCGGTGGACAAGGCCCTGGTCAGCGGCGGCGCTGCGCATCCCGGTGTTCCGCTACCCGCCGATCTCTATCCGGACCGGCGTAACAGCCGGGGCTTCGATCTGGCTGCGGCACCGGTGCGTCGGGCCTTTCTCGCCGCGCTGGCGCGTAGTCGGGAGGTGCTGCCGCTAGTGCGCCCGCGCATTGCCGCGGAAGTACGGGTGGAGGAGGGCAGCCTCCTGGCGATTCACAATCCGGCGGTGTGCGATGAGGTGGTCGGCCATGTCGCGTTTGCCTGCCCGGCCGATGTGGAGGCCGCGCTGCTGGCTGCCGAGGCTGCTGCGCCGGTTTGGGCCGCCAGCGCCGCCAACATCCGCGCCGCCTGCCTTGAGCGTGCCGCCGATGCGCTGGAGGCGCGCAGTCACGGGCTGGTCGCCCTGCTGGTACGGGAAGCCGGCAAAACCTTCGTTGCCGCTCAGGGCGAGGTGCGCGAGGCGGCTGACTTCTGCCGCTACTACGCTGCGCGTCTGCGGGTGGGGGATGTGGACGGCAGTCTGCCTCTTGGACCCGTCGCGGCGATCAGTCCGTGGAATTTTCCGCTGGCCATCTTTGTCGGCCAGATTGCTGCGGCTCTCGCCGCCGGCAATCCGGTCATCGCCAAGCCGGCCGAGCAGACGCCGCTGATCGCCGATTTGGCGGTGGCGTTGTTGCACGAAGCCGGCATTCCGCGGCATGTACTGCAATGCCTGCCTGGTAGCGGTGAAGTTGTCGGCGCGGCACTGGTGGCCGACCCGCGGGTGGCGGGGGTGATGTTCACCGGCTCGACGGCTGTTGCCGCCGGCATCCAGCGGGTGCTGGCGGCACGGGGCGATGTTCCGCTGATCGCCGAGACCGGCGGTCTCAATGCGATGATCGTCGACTCCACGGCCCTGCCCGAGCAGGTGGTGGCCGATGTGCTGGCGTCCGCCTTCGATTCCGCCGGCCAGCGCTGCTCGGCCCTGCGTTTGCTGTGCGTGCAGGACGACATTGCCGAGCGCGTGCTGACGCTCCTCGACGGGGCGATGGCCGAACTGAAACTTGGCCCGGGCGACGATTTCGCCACCGATGTCGGCCCGCTGATTGACGCCACCGCCCGCCTGCGCATCGACGCCTACATCGATGCGATGCGGGCCAATCGCCATGACGTATTCACCCGCAGCCTGCCGGACGCCTGCGCCGGGGGCCACTTCGTTGCGCCGACCCTGATCGAGATTGCGTCGCCAGCCGAGTTGCGGCAGGAAGTCTTCGGGCCGGTCCTGCACGTCGTTCGTTATGGTGCGCGAGATCTGGACGCTGTCATCGCCGCCATCGCCGCCAGCGGCTACGGCCTGACCCTGGGCATCCAGTCGCGGGTGGATGAGACCATCACCCGCATCGTCAGCCAGGTGCGGGTCGGCAACATCTACATCAATCGCAACATGATCGGTGCCGTGGTTGGTGTGCAGCCCTTTGGCGGAGAAGGCCTGTCGGGTACCGGGCCCAAGGCGGGTGGACCGCTGCTCCTGCACCGGCTGGTGCGTGGCGCGCCGGTGCCGCTGGCGGACCAGCCCCGGCCTGCACGGTCGGTGTTTGATCAGTTTGATGCCTGGCTGGCCGACGGAGCGGCGGCGCTGGTCGACGAAGCTGCCCGCACTCGCCTGCGCGCCTGTCTGGCTGTTTATCGACAGGCATCGCTGGCCGGCCTGACCATGTCTCTCAATGGTCCGACGGGGGAGAGCAACTCCCTGAGCTTCGTCCCCCGTGGCGCGGTGCTTGGCCTGGCCGGTAGTGCCGAAGCCTGGCTGCACCAGCTTGCGGCAGCCCTGGCCACCGGCAACACGCTGCTGCTGCCTGCTGGCGCTCCTGCCGAGGCTTGGTGCCCGCAGCTGCCGGCCGCTGTGCAGGCATGGGTCGAGCGCTGCCCGGATGCCCCCGCCAGTCCCTGTTCCGCCGTCCTGGTCGATTTGCCCGATCCCGAACTGCTGGCCCGTTGGCGTGTGGTTTTTGCCGAACGGGGCGGGGCTATCCTGCCTTTTCTCGTTCCGTCGGCGACTTACGCCATCGAGCGTCTGGTCGTTGAGCGCTGCGTGACCGTGAATACCGCTGCCACAGGCGGCAACGCCAGCCTGATGCGGCTTGGGGACGCTTGAGCAACCCCGGGGACGGACGGAATGTCAGGGCTGCTAGAATCTCGCCCGTGCCACGTCATTCATGTGTCCTCCGCCTGCTGCTCGTCCTGTTTGCCCTGCTTCCGGTCGGCGGTGCGCTGGCGGCCGAGGAGCGCATTGTTCTGGTGGTACCCGACGCGCTGCGTCCGCTGCTCGAGAAACATCTCGATTTTCTCGACCGTCGCCCGGAACAGGCTCTGGATGCGGGGGGGCGCATTGCGCTCTTGCGGCGTGCCCGCAAGGAAATCGCCGAGATGCTCGCCACCGAAGGCTATTTTTCGCCCGCCATCGAAGGTGAGGAGGGCGATGGCGGGGGCTTTCGCATCATCGTCACGCCGGGTCGGCGTACCACCATTGCCCGCGTGGATCTGCGTTTTGTCGGCGATCTGACTCGCGCTGAGGGCCCCCGTGCCGTCCGTCTGGCGGCCCTGAAGGACGACTGGGGCCTGCCGGTCGGCGAGCCCTTCCGGCAGGCGGATTGGGATGCGGCCAAGCAACGCCTGCTCGACGGCCTCAATACCCGTGAATACGCGGCCGCCATGATTGCCGACAGCCATGCGGTGATCGACCCGGAAAGCGGTTCGGCGACGCTGGCGGTAGAGGTGGATTCCGGCCCGGTGTTCCGCTTCGGCCCCCTCGAAGTCACCGGCCTGTCAGACTACGACCAGGCCCTCATCGAGCTCTACCGCCCGCCGCCACCCGGCGAGCCGTACAGCCAGGAGCGCCTGCTGCGTTTTCAGACTGCCCTCCAGAACACCGCCTATTTTGCCTCGGTGGTCGTCGACATCGACCGCAACAGCCCCACGCCGGAAGCCGCGCCGGTGCGCGTGCAGCTCACCGAAGCCAAGCCGCGGCGCTTCGGTGTGGGCTTCGGTATGAGCAGCAATACCGGCTACCGGGTGGAAACCAGCTACCGGGACGCCCATTTCCTGAACAACGCCCACAATCTGGTGAGCGGCATCCGCATCGAGCAGCGACGCCAGCTGGGCTACGCCGACGTGTTTCTGCCGCCGTCCCTGTCGGGCTATCTGGACAGTGTCGGCGTGCTGGCCGAGCACACCAACATCTCCGGCCTGCAAACCCAGCGTCAGTCCGTTGGCGTGGTCCGCACCATTCCTAGCGGGAACATCGAAAACCGCTTTGCTCTCAACTACCAGCATGAAGTCCTGAGCCCCGACGACAGCCTGAAGTCCAGCCGCAACGCGCTTACCGCCAACTGGTCGTGGACCCGTCGGGCGGTCGACAGCATCCTCAATCCGCGCGATGGCCAGGTGATTAACCTGCAACTGGGCGGCGCCGCCCAGGCGCTCCTGTCCGACCGCAATTTCGCGCGCCTCTATGGGCGTTACCAGCTCTTCCTGCCGGCCATCGACCGTGACGTGATCATCCTGCGGGCCGAGGGTGGAGTAACAGTGGCTTCGTCCCGCGATGGCGTGCCGCAGGATTTCCTGTTCCGTACCGGTGGCGCCCAGAGCGTGCGTGGCTATGCTTACCAGAGCCTTGGTGTGACCGACGGCAGTGCCACTGTTGGCGGCCGCTATCTGGCGGTGACCAGCGCCGAATACGTGCATTGGTACAAGGGTGACTGGGGCGTCGCCGCCTTCATCGACGCCGGCAACGCCAACGATGAGCGCAAGCTCTTCAAGATGAACATGGGCTACGGTTTCGGCCCCCGCTGGAAGAGTCCGGCCGGTCCCATCGCCGTAGACCTGGCTTACGGCCAGCGGGATCATCGTGTGCGTTTGCAGTTCGCGGTGGCCATCGCCTTCTGAGGTCTGCACCACAAAAGCCGACACAACCTACCGGGAATCCTCATGCCCAACCGACTCCAGCACGAAACCTCGCCCTACCTTCAGCAGCACGCCGACAATCCGGTGGATTGGTGGCCATGGGGCGAGGATGCCCTTGAGCTGGCCCGTCGCGAGAACAAGCCGATCCTCCTGTCCATCGGCTACTCGGCCTGCCACTGGTGCCACGTGATGGCCCACGAGTCCTTCGAGGACCCGGAGGTCGCGGCGCAGATGAACCGACTGTTCATCAACATCAAGGTCGACCGGGAGGAGCGGCCCGATCTGGATCAGATCTATCAGGCTGCCCACCACATGCTGGCCAAGCGCAACGGCGGCTGGCCGCTAACCGTCTTTCTGACGCCTGACGGCAGCCCGTTCTTCAGTGGCACCTATTTTCCGAAGACCCCACGCTACAACCTGCCGGGCTTCCCCGACCTGCTGGCACGTATCGACCATGCCTTTCGCGATCAGCGCAGCGCCATCGAAGAGCAAAACCAGGCCCTGCGCGCGGCCCTGGCCCAGGGCGAGGCGAAAGGGCATGCGCACCCCTCGGATTTCACCGCAGCTCCGCTGCAGTCCCTGCGCGACGGGCTGGCCTCGACCTTCGACGAGGAGCACGGCGGTTTCGGCAGCGCACCCAAGTTTCCCCACCCGGCCGACCTGGATTTCCTGCTTCGCCACTCTGCAGCTACCGGCGACGAGTTTGCCCGCGACATGGCCCTCAATACCCTGCGCGGTATGGCCGAGGGCGGCATTTTTGACCAGCTGGGGGGCGGGTTTTCCCGCTATAGCGTCGATGGCTGGTGGAACATTCCCCACTTTGAAAAGATGCTTTACGACAACGGGCCGCTGCTGGCGCTGTATGCCGACGCCTGGACCTTGACCGGCGACCCGCTGTTTTTCCGCGTCGCGGCGCAAACCGTCGAATGGCTGCTGCGGGAAATGCGCCTGCCGGACGGCGGCTTCGCTTCTTCGCTGGACGCCGACTCCGAGCACGAGGAGGGCAAGTTCTACGTGTGGGACAAGGCCGAGGTCCGGGAGCTTCTCGATGACCTCGAATTCCGCATTCTGTCCCAGCACTACGGCGTCGCCCGGCCGCCGAATTTCGAAGAAAAGCACTGGCACTTCCATATCGCCAAGCCGCTGGCTGGTGTCGCCGCAAAACTCGGGATTGCCGAGACTGAAGCTGAAGCGGTTCTGGCGAGCGCCCGCGCCAAACTTTTCGCCCGCCGCGAAACCCGCGTCCACCCGGCTCGCGACGACAAGCTGCTGGTGAGCTGGAATGGGTTGATGATCCACGGCCTGATCCATGCTGCGCGGGTGTTCGATCGGCCGGACTGGCTGGCCGCTGCGACTGCCGCCATCGACTTCATACGGACCACTCTGTGGCGCGACGGCCGTCTGCTTGCCACCTGCAAGGACGGTCGGGCTCACCTCAATGCCTATCTCGACGACCACGCACTGCTCATCGCCGCACTGCTTGAAAGTCTGCAGGCCGGCTACCGGGCCGAGGATCTGGAATTTGCCGAGGACCTCGCCGATGCCCTGCTCGACGATTTTCAGGATGAAAGCGGCGGCGGTTTCTTCTTCACCCGCCACGACCACGAAACCCTGATCCACCGCCCCAAGACCGGTCTCGACAACGCGATGCCGGCGGGCAACGGGATCGCGGCGCAGGTGCTGGGGCGGCTTGGCCACCTGACCGGTGAAGCGCGCTACCTGGCGGCGGCCGAGCGCACCCTGCAGGCCTTCTATCCGGCCATGCGCGCCAGCCCCATGGGTTTTGCCAGCCTTGGCGTGGCCCTCGCCGAGCACCGCACACCGCCGTCCGTGCTGGTGCTGCGAGGAAGTGTCGAGGCGCTGCCGGAGTGGCAGCGTCAGGTTTTGGGGGCCTACCGGCCAGGCCTGTTGAGTCTGGGCTTGCCGCCCGGTTTGCGCGGGCTCCCGCCGGTTCTCGACAAGCCTGCCGGTGATGCCGTCAACGCCTGGCTGTGCTCCGGCGTTAACTGTCTGCGTCCATTTGCCACGTGGCCGGCGCTGGCAGCCGAACTCATGATAATTGGCAAACCGCCAGTTGAAGTTTAGACTCCGCTGCTATGTTTTTTGCCACACAACCCGAGAGGATCACAATGAAGAAACTCGTCGCTGTCGCCGCCATCGCCGGTCTGATGGGCTCTACTGCCGCTTTCGCCGATGCCGGTGCCGATCTGGCCAAGGCCAAGAACTGTCTGGCTTGCCACGCCGTCGACAAGAAGGTCGTCGGTCCTGCGTACAAGGAAGTCGCCGCCAAGTACAAGGGCGACAAGACCGCCGAAGCCAAGTTGGCTGAAAAGGTTATCAAGGGTGGTAGCGGCGCGTGGGGCTCGATGCCGATGCCTCCCAACCCTCAGGTCAGCGCTGCGGAAGCCAAGACGCTCGTGGCCTGGGTGCTTAGCCAGAAGTAATCGGCCTCGCCGCCGTATAAAAGCCAGCCTGCGGGCTGGCTTTTTTGTTTCTGACCGCCGCATACGGCGGATCGTCTCCATTCTAGCTGGTCCATGTTGCGAACTTGCAACAGTCCACCGCCTTCTCACGCCCAAAAAACAACGCTGTCCTTGCTCTACCCTTTGCCTGCCCCACACAATGCAGGCCAACTTCTCGTTAGAGAGGTGAAATTGGTCGGCCCCGCGCGAGCGGAACGTGCCAGTCTTCAATCAAGAGGAGAAACATATGCAAAAGAATTTGATCGCTCTGGCCGTCGCCGGCCTGGTTTCCACCGGTGCCTTCGCTCAAGCCAACGTGACCGTTTACGGTGTTGCCGACGGCTCCTTTGACGTTGTTCGCGTTTCCAACACTGCTGGCAACGCCGCTGGCGATAACGACCTGGGCAACACCACCCGTGTTTCCACCAACTCTTCCCTGATCGGTTTCAAGGGCGCTGAAGCTCTGGGCAATGGTCTGACCGCCGTGTTCCAGTACGAAAGCAGTGTTGGCTTTGATAACACTGGCGGTATTGGCGCGACTCGCGACAGCTTCGTTGGTGTCGCTGGCGGCTTCGGTACCGTGGTTCTGGGTAACCTGACCGGCCCGACCCGTGCTCTGGGCGCCGCTCTTGATGTCAATGCCGGCGCTACCGGTATCGGCGCCAACTCTGCCCTGCTGGGCAAGCTGGGTGGCTATCTGGTTAACACCACTGATCTGGCTGGCAGCTACCCCGGTGCAGCTCCCAATACGACCACCAACTGCGCTCGCTCCTCGACCTGCACCTCAATCTTTGATACCCGCTGGAAGAACGCGATTGCCTACGTGTCCCCGAGCTTCGCTGGCCTGAGCGTTACCGCAGCTTACGTGGCCAACGAAAACAAGGCTTTCCAAGGTGCTTCTGCTGCCAATACGACCGGCTACGATGTGGGTCTGAAGTACGCTAACGGCCCGGCTATGGCTGCCGTGACCTACAACGCCGTGTCCCTGGGTCAGACCTTCGCAGGCGGTTCCAAGCAGGCTGACGTGAGCGACTTCCGTGTCGGTGGCTCCTACGACTTCGGTATCGCTTCCGTGCGTGCCCTGTTCGACCATGCCCGTGCTGATCATGCCGGCATTGGTGGCAAGATCACCCAGAACGTATTCGGTTTGGGCGGCACTTTCAACGTGACCCCGGCTGGCAAGTTGCTGGCTCAGGTTTACCTTGCGCGCGACCTGAAGGTTGATGGTTCGGATGCTAAGGATAGCGGCGCCAAGTTGTTTGAAGTTGGCTACGAGCACAGCCTGTCCAAGCGCACCATGCTCAAGGCTGTCTATGCTCACCTGAACAACGACAACAATGCCCGTTACGATTTCGGCATCAACGCTGTCGGCATCAACCCGAGCACTGCTGTTGCTGGCCTGAACACCGCTGGCGCCACCATTCAAGGCATCCAGCTGGGCCTGCGTCACTCCTTCTAATTCAGACTTGCTCTGAATCGGAACAAGACGGGCACCTTCGGGTGCCTGTTTTTTTATTCAGAGTTCCTGAGTGTTATGGATTTGCAGTGCTGGGCAAGCCAAAGAAAATGGCCACCGAATCGGTGGCCATTTTCTTTGTACGGGCATTGGGTGCAGGTTAGCCGAGGAGCACCAGATTATCCCGGTGGATCAGCTCTGGCTCTTCTATGAAGCCAAGAAGTTCCTCTATCTCGCCGGAGCCGTGACGGGCGATGCGGCGGCTGTCGTTGCCGGCATAGTTAACCAGGCCACGGGCGACCTCCTTGCCATCGCGGGTGCGGCAGGCCACAACCGAGCCACGCGCGAATTCCCCATCGACGGCGATGACGCCGATCGGCAACAAGCTCTTGCCGGCCTTCAGGGCATCGATAGCGCCGTCGTCGAGGATCAGGCTGCCAGCCAGTTGCAGATGGTCCGCCAGCCATTGCTTGCGGGCGGCCAGCGGTGTCCTGGTGGCGTAGAGGAGGGTGCCGATATCGTCGCCCGCAGTGACGCGCAGCAGAGCATCGGTTTCGCGGCCGCTGGCGATGCAGGTGTGGGCGCCACTACGCGCTGCGCGTTGCGCTGCGCGCACTTTGGTGATCATGCCGCCCTTGCTGATGCCGGTGCCGGCGTCGCCGGCCATGGCCTCGAGGGCGGTGTTTTCGGCGCGCTCTTCGCCGATCAGCGTCGCTGTCGGATCCTTGCGCGGGTCTGCGGTATAGAGCCCTTGCTGGTCGGTGAGGATGATCAGTGCATCGGCATCGATCAGGTTGGCGACCAAAGCGCCGAGGGTGTCGTTGTCGCCGAACTTGATTTCGTCAGTGACGACGGTATCGTTCTCGTTGATGATTGGTACGACACCCAGTTCCAGCAGCGTCACCAGGGTCGAGCGGGCGTTGAGGTAGCGCGTCCGGTCGGCCAGGTCGGCGTGGGTAAGGAGGATTTGGGCGGTGTGCAGTCCGTTCTGGGCGAAGACGCTTTCGTAGGCTTGGGCGAGGCCCATCTGCCCAACGGCGGCGGCGGCCTGGAGTTGATGCATTTCCTGGGGGCGACTGGTCCAGCCCAGGCGCTGCATGCCGGCCGCAATGGCGCCGGACGACACGAGTACCACCTCACGGCCTTCGGTCCGAAGGGCGGCGATCTGACGGGCCCAGTCGGCCAGGGCGGCAACGGCAAGGCCCTCGCCGTTGTTGGTGACGAGGGCGCTGCCGACCTTGACGACCAGTCGGTGGGCGTTACGGATTGAGGTTCTCATCGTTGTCAGTTTCTTCGCCGTCTTCGGTTTCGTCGTAATCGATGTCTTCTTCTTCTTCCGGTGTGGCCTTGGGTTCGGCTGCGGCGCGGGCTGCGGCTTCAAGTGCGGCGGCGTCCTCGGCGGCCTGGGCAATGGCCTTCTCGGCGTCGAGTACGTCCTGGATGGCAAACACGACTTCCTGGCAGCCGGTGCGGCTGATGGCGGAAACCTCGAAGTGGCGTTCGACCGGGCCGTAGGCGTCGAGGAAGGCGGCAACGCGTTCCTTGCGCTCTTCTTCGTCGGGAATCAGGTCGAGCTTGTTGAGGACCAGCCAGCGGCGCTTGTTGACGAGTTCCTCGTCGTACTTGCGCAGTTCTTCGACGATTGCATGGGCGTCGTGCACCGGATCGGCATCCGGGTCGAAGGGGGCGATGTCGACGATGTGCAGCAGGATGTGGGTGCGTTGCAGGTGGCGCAGGAATTGGTGGCCGAGGCCGGCGCCGTCTGCCGCGCCCTCGATCAGGCCGGGAATGTCGGCGATGACGAAGCTGCGGTTTTCGGAGGTGCGCACCACGCCCAGGTTGGGGGCGAGGGTGGTGAAGGGGTAGTCGGCAACCTTCGGCTTGGCGGATGACACCGCGCGGATGAAGGTGGATTTGCCGGCGTTGGGCATGCCGAGCAGGCCGACGTCGGCGAGTACCTTGAGTTCGAGGTAGAGGCTCTTGCGCTCACCTTCCACGCCCATCGTCTTTTTGCGCGGGGCGCGGTTGGTGCTGGTCTTGAAGTGCAGGTTGCCCAGGCCGCCACGACCGCCCTGGCCGATCAGCACGCGCTTGCCGTCCACATCCAGGTCGGCAATGGTTTCGCCGGTTTCCTGCAGCGTGATGATGGTGCCGACCGGCATGCGCAGGTCGACGTCGCTGCCGCCCTTGCCGTAGCAGTCGGCGCCGCGGCCGTTTTCGCCGCGTTCGGCGACGAAGGTGCGCTTGAAACGGAAGTCGATCAGGGTGTTCAGGTTGCGGTCGGCGACGGCGTAGACATCGCCGCCCTTGCCGCCATCGCCACCATCCGGTCCGCCCATCGGAATGTATTTTTCCCGGCGAAAGGTGGAGGCGCCGTTCCCGCCGTCACCGGCGATGATTTCAATACGGGCTTCGTCGAAAAATTTCATGGGTGTTTCCGGTTGTGGCTTGGGTTTGGAGAAAGCAGTGGATCTATTCGCCAGCCTGAAAGAAAAAAAGCCCTACCGTCAAGATAGGGCTTTGAAGACTTGCCGTCGGCGCTTATTCAGCAGCAGCGACGATGCTCACGGTACGACGCTTGTTGGCGCCCTTGACGGTGAACTGAACGGTGCCTTCGGTCAGCGCAAACAAGGTGTGATCCTTGCCGATGCCGACGTTGTCGCCCGGGTGGTATTCGGTGCCACGCTGGCGAACAATGATGTTGCCGGCGAGAACGAATTGACCGCCGTAGCGCTTTACGCCAAGACGTTTGCTTTCTGAGTCGCGACCGTTACGTGAACTGCCGCCAGCCTTTTTGTGTGCCATGTCGCTTTCTCCTTATGCCGAAATCGCTTCGATGCGAATCTCGGTGTAGTTCTGGCGGTGACCTTGATGCTTCTGGTAGTGCTTACGACGACGCATCTTGAAGATCTTGATCTTGTCGTGACGGCCGTGGGAAACCACGGTGACGGTGACGGTGGCGCCAGTGACTACGGGCGTACCAATCTTGACCGACTCGCCTTCGCCAACCATGAAAACCTGGTCGATGGTGATTTGCGAGCCCACGTCTGCCGGTATCTGTTCTACTTTGAGTTTTTCGCCGGCGACGACGCGATACTGCTTGCCGCCGGTTTTTATGACCGCGTACATGGATGTACTCCGATTTGAAGGGTTTTCAGGAAACGCGGAATTTTATACGCTAACCCGTAACCTGTCAAGGAAGCCCTGTGTTTTGCCCTTCAGCTCCCGATGCGCTCCTGCTGAATCAGCCACTGTCCGTCGCGTAGCGTGAGTTCGAGGGTCTTGGTTTCCCGGAGGTTTTGCTCGCCGGCGCGGTAGGTCTGGGTGAAGCGGGCGCTGGCCTTGTCGCCGGCAGGTTTGATGTCGAGATCGGAAATCGTTACCGAGATGGTTTCGGGTTTGGCCAGGCGCTGCTTGCGCTGGGCGATCCAGGCTTGTCTGTCGAGGCCGTTGGCCGGCTTGAAATCACTTGCATAGTGGGCAAGGTAAGCGGTGACGTCCTTGTGCGTCCAGTCTGCTGCCCAAGCCTCCAGGACGTCCGGGATGCTGCTGGCCGGCGGGGCTGCTGCTGGCGTCGAAGCGTGTGCTGCTTCGGTGGGCAGGGGCGCAGCGCTGGCTTCAACCGGGCTCCTGGCCAGATGAGCGGCTTCCGGGGGGAGGATGTTTTCGGAGCCGGAGACGAATCCACCGCTGGTGCCCGGGCTGACGGTGGCCGCTGAGACTGGCGGGGTGACGGGTTCGTTGTCCGGTACCGGCTTGTCAGGAGGCAGACTGGTGCTGGTCTGGAGTGCGACGCTCTGGCTACCCTTGCCAAACAGGGAAAGTCGTCCTTCTGTGGCAAGCTTGATGCCGAAGGCGATCGAGACAATCACGAACATGGCTGCGATGCCACCGAGGAACCACATGAGGGTTTGTCCGGGTGTCATGGCTGCCGTGGGACTGCAGTGGCTGGTGCTGCTGTGGGGCTGCGTCATGGGAAAAAGTATCGCTAGAAGTGCTGTCGCGCCGAATTTTAGGGTGCCCGACGTCTTCGTGCTGTGGTTTTCCCCCTCGCTGACCTGAAACTCACTGAAGTTAACAGTGCAGGGGTCAAGGCAGGCGGATGAGGATGCGCATGTTGCTGGTGAGATCCGTCCGGTCGAGATAGCCGATCAGATTCGGGGTGTTGCCCAGCCATTGGCGTGCCTCGGCGACGGAGGCTGCTTCTCTGGGAGGCAGGGCGCGGCCGGTGAATACGAGGTGTGACCAGTAGGCCTGGATCTGGGCGGGATTCTTGCCTGTCAGCTTGAGGTAAAAGTCGTCGCGCAGGGTGCCGTTGGGCAGGTCCACGAGGCTGATTGGCGTGCCGTCGCCGAGTGTGACGCTGCGGCCGAGATAGAGCTTTTCGGCCTGCTCGCGAGTCAGTTCGATGGGGCCGCTGCGGTTGCTGGCGACGACAACGATTTCTGCCCGACTGGCTCCGGAGAGCAGTAGCGAGGCGAGTAGCAGCAGGGTGAGGACCTGGCGCATCGGCTTAGAACACGAAGTCCGTCGAGAGGGTCAGGACGTGTATCGGTCCGCCGGGATTTGCATTGTCGCGGAAGTCGTCCGACAGAAAAATGCCAAGCCCGCGGGGCCCGGGCTGGACGCGTTCGAGCTGGGTCTTGATGGCGATGTGACGGGCGGCGTCCCACCGCAGGCCAACGGCGATGCTGCGCTGGGCCTTGTTTCTGAGTGCGTTGAACAACTCGATGGAACTGTCGAGTCCGGGGACGCCGGTGGTGGCGGAGATGTCCGTCGAGACCTCGGCCTGTCGGGCGTAGGTGACGTAAGGCGTCAGCGGGCCGAAGCGGTAGCCGGAGGTCAGATACCAGCCCACCGAACTGGTGGTGTAGCGGTCGACGGTCCGCATGGCGTATTCGCCGACGATCAGGACCTTGTCCTTGTCGTACTGAAAGCCGGTCGAGATGAAGGTGGTCTTGCTGTCGAAGCCGGAGATTTCATTTCGCAGGTGCCCGTTTCCTGTGGCCTCAAGCTGGTTGCTCAGGCTGGTGAAAAAAGAGCCTCCCCAGTTCAGGGCGAGATTGGATTTTGCGAACCCGACCTGCGCGGTCAGGCCGGACGTACTCACGGCGGCCCTGATGCCCCGGGTGGCTTGCAGCTTGCCGGAGCCGTCGCGGATCTTGAGGTCGCTCTTGCCGCCGTAGGCATGCAGTTCCAGGTCCATGTTGCCCAGCGGGAGGCGGTAAAGCGCGTCGATTCCGTCCAGATTGGAGAAGGGATTCAGGCTGTAAACTTCAACCGGCGGGCGTACCCAGGGGATGGTGTAGTTGAGATTCAGCGAGTCGGAGTACATGAAGAACGGGGCGCGCGTGCGGCCGACGCGAATCACCAGCGCGGGGGTCACCAGGAAGCGGATGAAGTTCCAGGTGATTTGCGGCGAGTAATTGTCGGCGGTGCCTTTGCGCACGACTGACTGGACTGTCAGGTCGAGGGATTCGCTGAACTTGAAGGAGCCTTGCAGGCCCAGGACGGAGTCGACGGACAGGTCGACGCTGGTGCCTGCACCGCTGTCCTGCAGGGTGCTGCTGCGGAATATCCGGTTGTCCTTGTCGGTGCGGACGGCGCTGAGGGTGCCGAAGCCCGACAGGCTGAACGGGGAAGGGGAGTCTGCCGCCGTTGCTGTGCCGGGAGGCAGGGCGAGAGCGAGGGCGAGGACTGTTGCGGCGATGCGTCTCATGCGTGGCTCCATTCGGGCTGGCTGGCGTTGGTGGTAAGCCATTCTTCGACCCGGTCTGCCGGTTCGGCGGGGGAGAAGAGGTAGCCCTGCCCGAAATCGCAGTTCAGTTCCCGGAGCAAGTCGGCCTGGGCCCGGGTTTCAATGCATTCGGCCACCACGCTCATGCCCAGTTCGTGGGCCAGGTGGATGCTTGCGCCGACGATGGCGCGCAGGCGGGTGTCGCGTTCGATTTCACGGATGAAGGAGCCGTCGAGCTTGATGGTGTCACAGGGTATGGAATGGAGGTAGCTGAGGGAAGAGTAGCCGGTGCCGAAGTCATCGATGAGTATCTTGAGACCCTTGGCGCGCAGCTTGCCGAGCTGGCTGGTGGCGAGTTCCTTGCGCGTGACGAGGGTGCCTTCGGTGATTTCGAGCTTGAGGGCGCTGGGAGGCAGGCCGTGGCGGTCGATGCAGGCGACGACCTGATCGGCCAGGTCTGTCTGCATGAGCTGGCGGGGTGACAGGTTGACGCTGATCGACAGGTTGGTGTCGGCGAGACCGCACTCGCGCCATGCTTTCAGGCGGGCACAGGTCTGGTCGAGCATCTGCATGCCGAGTTCGTGGACCAGACCGAGGGATTCGGCGAGGGGAATGAATACGTCGGGGCCAATGCGTCGCGAGCTGGCCTGGGGCCACCGCACGAGGGCCTCGAAGCCGGTAGCACGACCGGTTTTGAGGTCGACGATGGGCTGGAAGTGGGCTACCAGCTGGTGATCCCGCAGGGCGGTGCGCAGCTGGGATTCGAGCTGGAGGTCGCGCATGACTTGCTGGTGCATGGCCGACTGGAAGACGGTGATGGTGTTGTCGGCACTGCTCCGGGAGCGGTGCATGGCGTTGTCGGCGTCGCGCATGAGGTCTTCGGCGTTGTTGAAGCCACCGCTGCCGAGGGCTACGCCGATGCGGGTCTTGGGGCACAGGGAATGGCCGTTGAGTTCGGCGTTTTCGGCGAGTCGGACCTGCAGGTTTTCGGAGAAGCGGATCGCTTCGCTGGCCTCGGTGATGTCGTCGAGCAGTACGGCGAACTGGTCACCGCCGATGCGCCCGACCACGTCGCCGGAGCGGGCCAGGGCGCGGATGCGTGACGCCACGAGACGCAGCAGGTCGTCACCGGCGGAGTAGCCGAGGCTGTCGTTGACCACGTGGAAGCGTTCAATGTTGATGTGCAGCACGGCAAACAGGCTGCCGGTGACCCGATCGGCGTGACGCAGGGTGTTCTGCAGGTGTTCGACGAAGAGCGCCCGGTTGGCGAGGCCGGTGAGGCCGTCGTGGAGGGCGTCATGGACGAGCTGGTCTTCGGCCCGCTTGCGCAGGTGGATGTCGCTGATGGAGCCGGCCATGCGCACGGCCCGCCCGCTCTTGGCGTCGAAGACGGCCATGCCGCAGGTCAGGATCCAGCGGTAGCTGCCGTCGGCATGCAGGATGCGGTGTTCGACCATGAGCTGGGCGGATTCCCGTTTCAGGTGGGCGATCATGCGCAGGCGGAAGGGCTCCCGGTCTTCGGGATGGAGGTAGGTGACGAGGGTGTCCCTGGTGCCGGCAAAGGTGTCGGCCGTCAGGCCGAGGATCTCGGCAAAGCGCGGTGCAAAGTAGGTTTTGTCGTTGGCTAGATCCCAGTCCCACAGGCCGTCGTTGGCGGCGCGGGTTGCGAGGGCGTAGCGTTCTTCGCTGTTGGCGAGCTGGTGGGCGGTGGTCTCGAGTTCCTGGATGCGCGACTGGAGGGCGCTGGCCATGCGGTTGAAGTGCTGGCAGAGCTGGGCGAGTTCGTCCTGGCCGTGTTCGGGCAGGCGGTGGGAGAGCTGGCCGGCGGCAATGGCCTGGCTGCCGCGCAGCAGGCGGCCGAGGTTGCGCGTCATGAGGTAGCCGACGGCGCTCAGCAGCAGCAGGGTGAGCAGTACTTCGGCACTGGCGATGGCAATGCCCTGGCTGAGAATGCGCTGCTTGGCGATGGTGAGCGCGGCAACCGAGACGCCGAACTGGACGAAGCCCACCTGGTTGCGTTCGAGAAGCACCGGGCGGCGAATGTGGATCAGGTTGTTGTTGATGCCGGCGCCGAGGTTGAGGGCCGAGGCATCGTCTGGTGGCGGCAGGGTTGTCATGTCCGGCAGGCCGGCACGGACCCGGGTCTGGCCGGTGCTGTCGACGATGCGGACGTAGATCAGGCCTTCGTTGGTTTCGTTGAGAAGCTCGCCGAGGGCGTCCTGCAGGGCTTTGTAGCGCCCCTGGGGCACGAAGGTGGCCGTGACCACGTTGAGAATGGCCGAATTCTGGGCGATGAGCGTGTTCAGGCTGGCCGTGGTCGCCTCGTTCATGAGGCGCCCGCTGTTGGTGAGCAGCAGGGTGAGCATCACAATCTGGACTACGGTGCTGGCCAGCAGGAGGCGAACGCGGATCGAGAGCTTGCTCGGCATGTAGTTGTGATGGTCGGGCGCGCTGAAAGGGGGCGCAAATTTTTAGTCGGCAGTCGGCATGGATATGACGATCTGGTCGTCGGCATCCCATTGTAATCTGTCGCCAGCCCGTACGAGTGAGCCGCGTTGTCCTGGCCTTCTTTGCCTGCTGCGGCAAGGGCGATGCTGGTGAAAAAAGGGCGGCGATTTGTATCGCCGCCCCTTGCTGACCGTCTATGAGGCCTATTTCTTCCAGGTGTCGCGCAGGGTGACCGTGCGGTTGAACACGGGGGCTCCCTCCCGGGAGTCGACGCGATCCGCCACGAAGTAGCCGTGCCGTTCGAACTGGAAGCGCGCTTCTGCCCTGGCGGCCCGCAGGGCGGGTTCGAGCTGGGCGGTGATGACCTGCAGGCTGCCTGGATTGATGTCATCGAGGAAGTCGCGCTCCACGCCTTCCGGATCGCCTTCGCGACGGTTGCCCGGGTAGGCGCTGGAGAACAGGCGGTCGTAGAGGCGCACTTCGGCCGCGTAGGCGTGGGCCACGGCAACCCAGTGCAGGTTGCCCTTGACCTTGTAGTTGTCGGCGCCCGGGGTGCCGGACTTGGAGTCGGGCAGGTATTCGCACAGCACGGCGGTGATGTTGCCGTCGGCATCCTTCTCGCAGCCGGTGCACTTCACCACGAAACCGTAGCGCAGGCGCGCCATGTTGCCCGGGTAGAGGCGGTGATAGCCCTTGACCGGGGTTTCCATGAAGTCTTCGCGCTCGATCCACAGTTCGCGGCCGAAGGGCATTTCGCGCTTGCCGAGTTCGGGGTGGAGCGGGTGGTTGGGGGCGTGGCAGCGCTCGGTGTGGCCTTCGGGGTAATTGGTGATGATCAGCTTGACCGGGTCGAGTACGGCGACGCGGCGCTCGGCGGCTTCGTTGAGGTGCTCGCGCATGCAGTCCTCGAGCACGCTCATGTCGATCCACGAGTCGCCCTTCGAGACGCCGATGCGCTCGGCGAAGTGACGGAAGCCTTCCGGCGTGAAGCCGCGGCGACGGGCCCCGACGAGGGTCGGCAGGCGCGGGTCGTCCCAGCCGGCGACGTGCTTTTCTTCGACGAGCTGGATCAGCTTGCGTTTGGAGAGCACCACGTAGGTGAGGTTGAGGCGGGCGAATTCGATCTGGCGCGGCACCGGGCGGGAGAAGAAGCCGCCGTCGGCGAGGGAGTCGAGCAGCCAGTCGTAGAACGGGCGTTGGTCGGCGAATTCGAGGGTGCACACCGAATGGGTGACATCTTCGAGCGCGTCCTCGATGGGGTGCGCGAAGGTGTACATCGGGTACACGCACCAGCGGTCACCGGTGCGGTGATGGGTGGCGTGGCGGATGCGGTAGATGGCCGGGTCGCGCAGGTTGATGTTGGGCGAGGCCATGTCGATCTTCGCGCGCAGGATGTGTGTGCCGTCGGGAAATTCGCCGGCCTTCATGCGCTGGAAGAGTTCGATGTTCTCGGTCACGCTGCGGTTGCGGTAGGGGCTGTCCTTGCCCGGCGCCGACAGGGTGCCGCGGTAGGCGCGCATTTCCTCGGCCGACAGGGATTCGACGTAGGCCTTGCCGACCGTGATCAGGTGCTCGGCCATGGCGTACATCTTGTCGAAGTAGTCCGACGCAAAGTACAGGTGCTGGCCCCAGTCGAAGCCCAGCCACTGCACGGCCTCGATGATGGCGTCGACGTATTCCTGCTCTTCCTTGGTCGGATTGGTGTCGTCGAAGCGCATGTGACAGGCGCCGCCGTAAATCTGCGCCAGACCGAAATTCAGGCAGATGCTCTTGGCGTGGCCATAGTGCAGATAGCCGTTCGGCTCGGGCGGGAAGCGGGTTTCGACGCGGCCGCCCCATTTGCCGAGGCGTCGGTCTTCGTCAATGAGGTTGCGGATGAAATTGCTGGGTGCAGCTTCTTCGGGCAGGGAGGTCGGAGCGGTCATCTGGATCGTACCTTGACGGGCGTGGGGCTGGGTGCCGCCGGAGTCTGGAAAGCCCCGGATTGTAGCCGAAGGCGGGGCTGCCGAAGATTTGTCGCCAGCGAACGGTTGGCATGCAAGCCAGTAATGGATGTTGTGATGTTTTTCACATTTAAAGGTCTGGTTTTTTGCGAATTTTTCGATACTGCCAATTGTTAGGTAGGCGCTTGGGGCAGTGTTTCGGTAAAAGAGCTTCTGCTACCGGATGGGCTTCCCGGCCCGGTTCCGCCATTCATCCTCTTCCCGTACCTTGAATCGATGATGCATCCCCGTCGAGCCTGCCTTCTTCTTCCTGCCCTGTGGCAGGCTGCCGCCGTGTGTGCCGCTGAGCCGCCGCTGGTCGATCTGACGCTGGAAGAGCTGGTTCGGCTTGATGTGTCCGCCGTGTCCCGGAAGGCCCAGAAGCTCTCCGAGACGCCGGCTGCGGTGACGGTGCTGTCTGCCGAGGATATCCGCCGCAGCGGGGCCCGCAGTGTGCCGGAAGCCCTGCGCGAGGTGCCAGGTGTGAACGTGGCGCAAATCGGCGGGGGGCGCTGGGCCGTGAGCGTGCGCGGCCTCGGGGGACGCTTCGCCAACAAGCTGCTGGTGCAGATCGATGGCCGCAGCGTCTACAGTCCGCTCTTCTCCGGTGTGTTCTGGGAAGCTCTGGACGTGATGCTGGAGGATGTGGAGCGCATCGAGGTGATCCGCGGGCCGGGAGCGTCCCTGTGGGGGGCGAACGCGGTCAATGGGGTGATCAACATCGTCACCCGCAAGGCCACGGCCACCCGTGACAGCCTGGTGTCGGCAAGTATGGACGATCAGGGGCGGGCGGTGACGGCGGTGCGCCAGGGGATCGACCTGGACGGGATCGGGGCATTGCGTGTCTACGCCAAGGGCAGTGAGCTGGAGCGTTCCCGTTCGGTGGATGGCAAGTCCGAGCGGGACCGCAATCATGGCTGGCTGGCCGGTTTTCGCATGGACGGGGCCGGCTCCGGGGTGGATGCCTGGATGTTGCAGGGCGCCAGTTATCGTCGCACCACTACCGAGAACATCGAAACCCCCGCAGTGGGCGGCTACGGCGGCCTGGTGCCGCTCCAGTTCGAGTTCGAGGGGGCCAGTCTGACCGGGCGCTACAACTGGGGGCTGGCCGATGGCGAGGCATCGTTGCAGGTCTATCTCGATCACCAGTGGGCCAATGTGGCTACCTACGGCAAGGGGACGGTCAATACCGCCGATCTCGACTTCCAGCATCGCCTGGTGCCCAGTGGGCGGCACGAAGTGATGTGGGGGCTGGGGAGCCGTTACATACAGACCGAGATCCAGGCGACCACCGAAGTGCTCAGCATTCTGCCGCCGCGCCGCGAATACCGGGTGATGAGCGCCTTTGTGCAGGATGAGATTACGCTGGTGCCGCAAACCTGGAGGCTCACCCTGGGCGGGCGTTTCGACTATGCCAGCACCTCGCGTTTAGAGCCTCAGCCGACGGCCAGGCTGATGTGGACGCCGACGCTGGCGGACAGTCTGTGGACCAGTTGGTCGCGGGCTGCCCGGACACCGTCGATCGGCGAGTCGGACGCCACGATTTTGTTCGGACTCCAGCCGACGCCGCCTGGCTCTCCTTTTCCGGCGGTGGCGGTGGTGTCGAAGCCGGGCGCTGGCTGGAGCCCGCGGGCCGAGCGGCTTGATGCGCTGGAGCTGGGCTACCGTCGCAACCTGGGCAACGGCAGCTTCGAGGCGGTCCTCTTTCATCATGACTATCGCCGCCTGATCAGCGAGACCACGGGACCGATCGGTCCGGGAGTGATCCCGATTCCGGTGGCGCCTTATTACGCTCCCGTCCAGTCCATGTATCGGGGCAACCTGAGTGCCGCCCGGAGCACCGGGCTGGAGCTCGGCCTTGACCTGCCCGTGACGGCCAATCTGCGTCTGCAGGCGAGTTATACCCTGATGGATACGGCGGCCCGGCGCAGCGCCGACCCGGTCCGCAACGCTTACGGGCGAATCCTCGAAGGCTCTGCCCCTCATCACTGGGCGAGCCTGCACACGCTGGTCAACCTGGGCCGCGGCCGCGAGCTGGATCTGATGCTGCGCCGGATGGGGGCCATCGGGCAGGGCGGGGTGCCGGCCTACACGAGTGTCGACCTGCGCTATGGCTGGCGCGTCAATCGCTCCTTCGAGCTGGCCCTGGTCGGACAGAATCTTTTTGATCCTCTGCACCTGGAGTACGTATCGAATTTCTTCCCCGGGCAGCCGGCCTACCAGCCGCGGCGGGCTTACGTTCAGGGCGTTTGGCGCTTCTGAGGATGTTTGCGTGATGCGTCGCCTTTACCGGATTGCGATCCTGGGCGTACTTGGCCTTGGCGGGTTCTTTGCCTGGGCTTCCCCGCCGCCTGGTGAATACCAGATCAAGGCCGCCTACCTGCTCAATTTTGCCCGTTACGTGGAGTGGCCCGGCGTGCGCCTGCCCAGCGGGGCGCCGCTCCGTCTGTGCATCCTTGGCCGTGACCCCTTTGGGGGCGTGCTGGCGGGTCTGGACGGGCGCCAGGTGAGTGGGCGTGAGGTGCGTGTGCGCCAGGTGGACAGTGTGGAGCTGGCGGCCGAGTGCCACATCGTTTTCGTGTCGGATTCGGAGGAGCGCCGGCTGGGCCTTATCCTGCGCGGTCTGGCCTTGCGCAGCGTGCTTACGGTGAGCGACATCGACGGCTTTGCCGAGGCGGGTGGGAGCATTGGCCTGGTGACCGAAGACGAGCGAGTGCGTTTCGACATCAACCAGGCTTCGCTGCAGCGGGACAGCCTGCGCGCCAGTTCCCGATTGTTGCGCCTCGGGCGTAACGTCATCGGCATGAAAGGCCCTTGAGATGCAGAACCTGAGAGATCTGCCCATCGGGCGCAAACTCAGCATCATCGTCCGGCGTAGTGTGCTGATCGCCCTCGGTGTGGCCTTGCTGACCATTTTCGTGACCGAGGTGCGCAACGAGATCCAGCGGGCCGACGAGGACGGCCGGGTGCTCTCCGAGATCGTTGCCGACGGCGCCATCTCGCCGCTGCGTTTCGACGACTCGCGGGTGGCTGACAGTCTGCTGGCGTCCCTGCGCTATCACCAGCGGGTGGCCGCTGCCGTGCTGGTTCGTCCGGACGGAACGATCTTTGCCGCTTATCCGGCCAGCCTGCGCAGCCAGCCCGCACGGGTATCGGCACTCAGGATCCTTGCCGGGCAGGGGACGACCCACTGGCAGCCGCTCTGTCTGGTGGTGAATCAGCCTCTCCGCAGCGACGGCGAGTTGCTCGGCGAGCTGATCCTCGAATTCGATCTCAAGCCGGTCATCGGACGAATCGCCCTGTGGGTCGCCTTTGCCTTGCTCGGGCTGGTGGTGGCCTTGATTGCCGCAGCCCTGTTTACCCGGCGCATGCAGGGGATGATCGTCGAACCGCTGCAGCAGCTTGCCGGCGTGGTGCGCGAGGTGGGCACCCACAAGCGCTACGACCTGCGCGCCCCGCCCGGCTACGCGGACGAGGTCGGCGAGCTGATTGCCGGCTTCAACGGCATGCTGGCCGAAATCGCCACCCGCGACCGGGAGCTGACCCTTCATCGGGAGCATCTGGCCTCGGAGGTGGCCGTCCGTACCGCTGAGTTGCAGGGCGCCAAGGAGCAGGCGGAAGCGGCCAGCCGGGCCAAGTCCCAGTTCCTCGCCAACATGAGCCACGAGATCCGCACGCCGATGAACGGGGTTCTGGGAATGATCGGCCTGCTGCGTCAGACATCCCTGGCAGAGCGGCAGGGGCGCTTTGTTGATATGCTGGACAACTCGGCTTGCGCCCTCATGGAGATCATCAACGACGTGCTCGACGTATCGAAAATCGAGGCCGGGCGCCTTGAGCTCGAAGTCCTGCCCTTTTCCCTGCGGGATACGGTGGATCAGGTAGCCGCCCTGTTTGCCACTTCGGCCCATGAACGCGGCCTGCTGCTGCGCCTCTACGTCGATCACCGGGTGCCCGACCACGTGGTGGGCGATGCGCTGCGCGTCCGTCAGGTGCTCAACAACCTGGTGTCGAATGCCCAGAAGTTCACTGAAAAGGGTGAAATCAGCATCGTGATTACCCGCGTGCCGTGTGTCTCCGGCGGGCGCCTGCGCCTGCGCGCAGAGGTGCGCGACAGCGGGATCGGGGTGCCGCGGGGAGCCGGGGCGAGGCTGTTTCAATCCTTCTCCCAGGCGGATAACTCCATGGCCCGGCGCTTCGGCGGAACCGGGCTGGGCCTGTCCATCGCCAAGCAGCTGGTCGAGCTGATGGGCGGCGAGATCGATTACATCACCGAGCCCGGGCGTGGCTCCTGTTTCTGGGTCGAGTTCGAGCTCGGCATCGATACGCAGCACGGCCCCGCCGAGCAGCCGCTGACCGGGCGCGCCGCGCTGCTGGCCATTGGCGATCCGCTGCTGCGTGACGCCCTTGTCGAACAACTGGCCTTCTTCGGCTGTCGCAGCGAACTGGCCTACGATCGGCCGGCAGTCAGTGAAATGCTTGATGTCGGCACCGGCTTTGACTGGGTGGTGGTGGATCCGTCCTTCGATGCCGGTACGGGCCTCGAACTGCTGGCCAGCCTGCGTGAGCGGCCGGAGCGTCCGCTCCTTGCTGCGGTCGTCGGCGCCGGGCGAGACGATGCGGTCTGCGTGCAGGGGGCGGGGGCGGAGCTGGTCCTGGCGCGTCCGCTGACCGGCTCGGAGATCCGCCGTTTCCTGCTCAGCGAGTTGACCGTTGCCACGGCGCCGGATCCGGCAGGCAGCACTCTTGCCGCGCATGTGCTGGTCGTTGAGGATCACCCGGTGAACCGGGAGGTGGTCACTGCCGTGCTCGAATCCCTCGGTTGCCGGGTGTCGGTGGCCGAAGATGGACGCAAGGCGCTGGAGGCTTGTCGCGAAGGTCATTTCGGCCTGATTCTGATGGACATCCAGATGCCGGAGATGGATGGTCGCCAGGCGACTCTCGCCATCCGCGCCGATGAAGCGGAGCGGGGATTGCCGCGCATGCCCATCGTCGCCCTTACTGCCAATGCCCTCAAGGAAGACCGGGACGCCTGCCTGGCTGCCGGCATGGATGATTACCTGGTCAAGCCGGTATCCCGCGAACAGTTGTGGGCGGTGCTCAGCCGCTGGTTGCGCGAGGCTCTGCCATCCGATCCCGACGGGGGCTGCGTGGCACCCCCACCGGCGGCGGAAGTCGCCACTCCGTCCGTCCCGCTTGAGCCAGCGATGGATCTCGATTTGCTGATGGCGTTGCCGGGGGTCAATGGCAACCGGGCCTCGCCCATGCTGCAACGTTTGCTGCCGCTGTTTGTCGGAGAAACCGAGCGCAATGTGCAGGGTTTGCGTGCCGGAGTGGCCGCCGGTGATGCGCCGGCCGTACGGGCGCTGGCCCACAAGATGAAGTCCGGCTGCCTGGCGGTCGGTGCGGTGCGGCTGGCCTTGCGGGCGCGCCGGCTGGATGAGCGGATCAAGGGGGGCGCCATGCCGACGATCGACGATGTGAACGGTATCGTCGAAGCTTGGGACGCCTGCGTGGCAGTTCTCCTGAAGGAAAACTTGGTGAGTGTGGACGTACTGGAAGGGGTGGAAAGCCCAATGCAACGATGACTGTAAGCAATAGCCCGCATGTCCTGGTCGTGGATGACGACCCCCTGACCCGCATGATGGCGACGGAGGCGCTGCGCGAGGGCGGATTCACCATTCGCGAAGCGGAGGACGGCGAGCAGGCGCTGGCCCTGTTCGATGCGGCGCCGCCGGATCTGGTGCTGCTCGACGTGATGATGCCCGGCCTGAGCGGTTTCGAGGTTTGTCAGCAGCTGCGGGCCCGCCAGACCGGCCATCTGGTCCCGATCATCATGCTCACCGGCCTGGACGATGGCGATTCGGTCGAGCGGGCTTTCGATGTGGGCGCCACCGACTTCATCTCCAAGCCGATCAACTGGACGCTGCTGCGTTTTCGCATCCGTTACGTGCTGCGCTCGGCGGAGGTCATGAAGGAGCTCACCCGCAACAAGGAGAGTCTTTCCAATGCCCAGCGCATCGCTCGCCTGGGGAGCTGGGAGTGGTTTGTCAAGGAAGACCATGTCCTGCGTTCGGCCCAGTATTACCGTCTGTTCGGGCAGCGTGCTGACGGTTTTGGCGAGGGCATGGCGGCGATGCTGGAGCACGTCTATGTGCCCGACCGTCCCTTGATGGCCGCGGCCCTGGAGGGCGCCCGCAAGGGGACCGGCTTCCAGCTGACCTACCGGGTTGTCTGGCCCGATGGCAGCGTGCGGACGCTCCTGGAGACCGTTGAGCCGCTGGACGGCGGCGGCGAGCGGGGCTGCTCCGGCATGGTCATGGAGGGCAGCGTTCAGGACATCACCGAGCAGGTGGACGCCCAGCGGCGGATTCGCCAGCTGGCTTACTTCGACCACCTCACCGGGCTGCCCAACCGGGAGTTTTTCCGGGAGACCCTGCTCGGTGTCACCTCCCGCAGCCTGCGCCACGACAGCCGCTGTGCGGTGATGGTGGTGGATATCGACCGTTTTGCCCGCATCAACGACAGCCTGGGGCCGGAGCGGGGCGACCAGGTGCTGCAGGTGATTGCCCATCGCCTGCGCGAGGCAATGGGCGACCGTACCCCCGCCGAGCCGGCAGGAGGGAGCGGGATAACCCGTTTCAAGGTGGCACGACTGGCCGCCGACGAATTCGGCATCCTGATGAGCGATGTGGGCTCAGTGGAGGAAATGCTGGTCCTGGCACACAGGCTGCTGCAGGTGGTGCGGGCGCCAATCCGTGTGCCGGGGCAGGACATCACCCTGTCGGCGCGGGTCGGGCTGGCCGTCATGCCGGACCATGCCACCGATGCCGATGCCTTGCTGAAGGCGGCCGAAACCGCCCTCAACCGGGCCAAGCGGACCAACGGCGATCCGGTGGCCCTGTTTTCCGAGGAAATGAAGGTGGCGGCTTTCCTGCGCTTCACCCTCGAAGGCGATTTGCGCCGGGCTCTCGGAGCCGATGAGCTCAAGGTGCTCTATCAGCCCATCGTCGACGTGAATCAGCGGGCCATCGTCAAGGCCGAGGCGCTGGTGCGCTGGTCCCACATGGATCGTGGCTCGATACCGCCGCCGGAGTTCATCTCGCTGGCGGAAGAGACCGGGATGATCGTGCCCCTCAGCCGCTGTGTCATGGAGCAGGTGTGCGCCGATATTGCCGCGCTGGGCGATGATCTGCCGGATGATTTCCGGGTCAGCATCAACTTGTCCGGCGTGAACTTCATGGATGCCCAGCTGCTTCCCACCGTTCGCGCCGTGCTGGCCGAAGCGGGCATACCGGCCTCGCGAATCGAGTTCGAACTGACCGAAACCGTGCTGATGCGTGATCTGGACTACGCGACGGTGATTCTTGCGCAACTGCGCGAGATGGGCGTGCGGGTGGCAGTGGACGACTTCGGCACCGGCTATTCGTCGCTGGCCTACCTGCGCCGGCTGGCGGTGGACACCCTGAAGATCGACCGTTCCTTCGTCAATGAACTGGATGACGGGCAGGGTATTGCCATCGTGGAGGCGGTGATCGGCCTGGCCCACAGCCTGGGCCTGGAAGTGGTGGCTGAGGGCGTCGAAACGGTCGCCCAGCTGGAGGCCCTGAGCCGGCGCGGTTGCCACCTTATCCAGGGCTTCCTGTTCGCGCGGCCGATGAGTTCTGCGATGCTGGCTGCTGCCCTGCACAATCCGGCCTTCGTGCCGGCCACGGTGCAGCCGGCGGTGAGGCGCGGGGGCGTTCAGCTGGCGTTCTGATGCGTCTCCTCAGGGCTTGCGTTCCGGACGGATCGCGATGACCAGGCGGGTGCCTTCCGAGGCTTCCAGCTCCCGCAACTGACGGATCAGGCTCTCGTCGAGCACGAAATCGGCGGCCAGTAGCATGACCCCGTCGCGGGTCACCAGATCGCGGGCGAGCACCATGCCCGGCTTGAGGGCGGCCGGGTTGACTTCGTTGGTGGTGGTGCTCACCGCTTCGCTGGCGCCGAGCACGTCTATCAGGGCATCCACGACCTGCGGGCAATAGCGCTTGCCGCGGTTCTGCTGGATGAAGGCGATGGCTTCGTCCGGCTTCAGCTTGCGCGGTGAATGGGAGCCGATCTGCAGCCCATCGAAGTCGTTGGCTACGGCAATGATGCGGGCCCCGAACGGAATTGCCAGGCCGGAGGTCCGGTCCGGGTAACCCTGACCGTCCCAGCGTTCATGGTGACCGCGGATGAAGGTGCCGGCCTTGCGCAGGTTCTCGATGCCCATCAGGGCGGCCTGGCCGGTGACCGGATGCTTGCGCAGCAGGCCCAGTTCGTCGCCGCTCATGTGGGACACCGGCTTGCTGATGAGATCGTCGGACAGCCCGATCTTGCCTACGTCGTGAAGCAGGCCGGCGAGCATCACGTCCTGCACTTCGGCGGCCGGGAAGTTGAGCTTGACGGCAAGCTTGCGGGCCAGGTCGGCGACCCGTTTGGAATGCCCCGAGATGACGCCTTCGCGCAGCTCGATGAGGTTGGAAAAGACCCGGATCGAGGTCAGGAAGTGCTGCTTGAGCTTCTCGTGGGCGATCTTGAGTTCGCTGGTGCGGGCTTCGACTTTCTGTTCGAGGCTGGCGTTGAGGTTCTTGAGCTCCTCGTTCTGCGCCTGGGTGAGTATTTCCAGGCGCGCCTTTTCCCTTTCCAGGGCCTTGCGTTCAAGGGCTTCGCGAACGGTCAGGACCACGTCCTGGTCGTTCCAGGGCTTGGCGATGTAGCGGGCGATCTGGCCGGCGTTGATGGCGGCGACGGTCGATTCCATGTCTGCGTAGCCGGTGAGGAGCAGGCGTACGGTGTCCGGATGGCGTTGGCGGGCGGCGGCGAGGAAGGTCGCTCCGTCCATGCCCGGCATGCGCATGTCCGAGATGATCAGGTCCACATGTTCCTGGGCCAGGGTTTCGAGGCCTTCCTCGCCGCCGGTGGCGACCAGCACCTTGTAGCCCTGGGGGCGGAACAGGCGGCGCAGGGCGGAGAGGATGTTGGCTTCGTCGTCCACACACAGGATGGTGAAGGGTGGGGCTTCGGGGGGGTGGGGTGCAAGAGTCATGGTGTTGCTCCGACAGGGGCCTGGTGGTGAATGGGCAGGGTGATGCGGAAGGTGGTGCCCACCCCAGGCGTGCTGCTGACGCTGATGCGTCCGTTGTGTTTTTGTATGATGCCGTAGGACAGGGACAGGCCGAGACCCGTGCCCTTGCCGACCGGTTTGGTGGTGAAGAAGGGGTCGAAAACCTTGTCCAGGATGGCGGCGGGAATGCCGGCTCCGTTGTCTGCCACCTCGATCCACACTTCTTCGCCGGCCAGGCCGGTGCGTACGGTGATGGTGCCACGGCGATTGTCCGGCATGGCCTGGGCCGCGTTGACGAAGAGATTCATGAAAACCTGGTTGAGTTGGGACGGCAGGCACTCGACCATCGGGATGTCGGTGTATTCGCGGACCACATCGGCCTTGTACTTGACTTCATTGCTGGCGATGTTGAGGGTGCTGTCGAGCCCGTGACGGAGATCCACGGCCTGCCAGTTCTGGGTGGTTTCGGCCCGTGAGAAGTCGCGCAGGTCCTGGACGATCTTGCGTACCCGCTCGGTGCCTTCCTCGGATTCGCTGAGGAGCTGGCCGATGTCTTCGCGCAGGAATTCAAAGTCGGCGGCCTTCTTGGCGGCCTTGATTGCGGTCAGGTCTTCGGCGGGCAGGGCGGCTTCGCGGGCTTCATAGGTGTCGAGCAGTTCGAGGATCTGCCCCACGTAGCCCTTCAGGCTGCGGATGTTGGAGTTTACGTAGCCGATGGGGTTGTTGATCTCGTGGGCGACGCCGGCGGCGAGCTGGCCGATGGAGGCCATTTTTTCGGACTGCACCAGTTGTTGCTGGGCTTCCTGCAGCAGGCAGTTGAGTTCGGTGAGTTCGGCGTAGCGTTTGAGGAGTTCCTCTTCGGCGGTTTCCCTGCGGGCGATATCCTCTTCCAGGGTGGTCTTGGCCTGCAGGAGTTGCTCGGTGCGTATCGCTACCGTCGCCTCCAGGTCGGCCTGCATGCGCAGCAGTTCGGTTTCGGCGTTCTTGCGTTCGGTGATGTCCTGCAGGGTTTCGATGGCGCCGATCACTTCGCCCAGTGCGTTGCGCAGCGGGGCCGCGGTGAAGTACAGCCAGCGGCCGTGCTCGCCCATCTGGGGGAAGAAGTCCTCGGCCTCGTAGGCGCCGTCGATGACCGGCGAGCGGCGCAGCTTCTTGTCGCCGTAGAGTCGCAGCAGATTTTCGATCTCTCCGGACACGATCAGGTCGGCCATGATCGGCCGCTCGGTGTTGTAAAAAGCCGACCACTGTTTGGTGGTGCCGATCAGGTCGGCGGCGCTCATGCCGATGACCTGTTCGCAGGCCTGGTTCCAGTGGGTGATGACGCGTTTGGCGTTGATGACGAAGGTTGGCACCGGATCGCCGTCGATGATCTGGGTCAGCAGTTGCTGGGTCTGTTTCTGGGCCGCTTCGGCGCGCTTGCGCTCGGTGATGTCGATGAAGCTGCACACGACGGCCCGTTCACCCTCGATGTCTTCCTGGGAGACCGCCAGTTCGACCCAGCGCTCTTCTCCGGATTTGGTAATGATGACGGTTTCGTAGCGTGCCGCCGGATGCTCACCCTTGAGCCGGTTGCGGCCCCGGTCGCGGATGGTGTTGCACACCGGGGGAGGGAAGAAGGCCCAGAACGGTTTGCCCGACAGCTCTTCCGCGGTGAAGCCAGTGAGCCGCGACATGGCCTTGTTGGCAAACAGGATACTGTCGCCCCGGTGCAGCAGGATGCCTGAGCTGAGGGATTCCGCGAGGGGGAACAGGGTGCCGGAAATGGAATAGGGAGAAAGATTCATCGAATCATCCGAGCATCAGCTGGTAGCTGTTGAAGCGTGCCTCGGTGTCGGCAAGAACTTCCGTCAGTTTTTGCCAGTCGAGGCCGAGGCCGTCGATGGTTTTCTGGTGCAGTCGGGGCATCTGGCCGTTTTCGGCTCCATCCAGATCGAGGGCCTGCGAGATGGCGTCGGCGTAGTGAATGACGGCGGCCATCCCGTCGGGGGTGCCGCGTTCAGGCTCGTGGTGCCAGGCCAGTGCATCGACGATGTCGGCAGGAAAGTTCCAGCGCCCGGCGAGCGCCGCACCGACGGCGGCGTGATCGAAGCCGAATACGGTTTGTTCGGCGTCTCGCAGGCAGCAATCCTGCTCGCCGACCTGGTCGAGCACGCGGGTGTAATGCTCGGGATACAGCGCCACCATCACAAGTCGTCCAATGTCATGCAGCAGGCCGGCGATGAAGAGGGGCTCCGGGGAGCGCTTGAGCGGTTTGGCGAGGGCCTGGGCAGCGACTGCAGTGCCCAGCACGTGGCGCCAGAAGCGCTCCTGGTTGAAGCCGGGGCAGCGGCCGGCGGGCAGGCTGGTGACAATCGCCGCCGCCAGCACCAGGGAGCGGACCGCCGAGAAACCGAGCACCACGATGGCGTCGTGGATCGATGCGACGCGCATTTGCAGGCCGTAGAGGGGCGAGTTGGCAACGCGCAGCACGCGGGCGGCAATCGCCTGATCCTGGGTGATGCGCCGGGCGAGGTCCTTGATGTCGGTGTCGGCGCCGGCCATTGAGTCGAGGACTTCGAGGGCTACCGCCGGCATGACCGGTAGTCCGTGGATGCGCCCGATCATCTCGGAAAGGCTGGGGGGCGTCATTTCATTTGCCCCTCGCGGAAGGCCAGAATCGCGTGCAGGAGGGCCTGGGAGCCCGGGTCTTCGGCGGTGTGCCGGAACAGGTGCATGATGCGCAGACGCAGCTTTTCACGCCGTCGGGCCAGTTCCTCCGCATCAATCGCCAGTACCACCGTGAGGTTTTCGATGCCGCGCCGGCGCAGGCTGTCCAGATGGGCCTCGGTGAGCGCCAGCCCGGCCGGCAGCAGGACGGCGCCGTTGGCGTCGGTGACCGGTGCGGCCAGGACGGTGCCGGGCAGGGTTGCATCGAGGGGCTGGAGCTGACTGTCGTTCATGATGCGTCGGTGCGGCAGGTGAAACTCAGCAGGGTACCGCGGGAGCTGTTCTTCTCGCCGAGGGGGTGGGCTTCCACGCGGAAGCGCCGGTCGCCACAGGTAATCTCGACGCAACCCCGGCTGGCGTCCAGCAGGGGCGTGAATTCTGCGGGAAGTATTTCGTTGGCGTCCAGGCCGATAAGCGGAATGCACTCGGCAAAGAGCCCTTCGGCGGCGCGGTTGGCGAGAGCGATCATGCCGCCCGGGTCGATGCCGAGCAGCGGGACAGGCATCACGGCGAGGGCTTCCTGGGTCAGGCTGAGGGCGGCTTCATCCATGCGCAGCCGGCGGTCCTGGTCGGCGAGCACGCATTTCAGGCGCTCGTTGATGCGTTCGAGCTCCTGGTTGGCGTGCCGCAACTCGCCGCCGAGACGCTGGTTCTCGTCGGACAGGGCCTTGCGCCGGAAGGCTTCCTCGATGTTGGCGCGCAGCATCGCGTCGTCCCACGGCTTGGTGAGAAACTTGTAGATAGCGCCTTCATTGATGGCGTCGGTGACCGACTGCAGGTCGGTGTATCCCGACAGCACCATACGCACGCTGTCGGGATACATGTCCTTGGCCTTGCGCAGGAACTCCACGCCGGTCATGCCGGGCATGCGCTGGTCGGAAACGATCACATCGACCGGGTGGGCGGCGAGCACTTCCAGGCCGGCCTTGCCGCCGTTGGCGGTGAGGATGGTGTAGCCCTCACGGCGCAGCAGGCGGCGCAGGGACGACAGGATGTTGTCCTCGTCGTCCACCAGCAGGAGGGTTCGATCGGGCGTCGGGCCGTGCAGCAGGTTTCCGTCGAGGCGTTGGTCGGCGGCGAGGAGCTTGCCGAACCCGTCGGGCGGCAGGGCGTTGCCAAACAGGGGGCCCTGCATCAGGTCGCAACCGTTGGCGACCAGCACCGAGGCGGTGTGGGCGTTGTCGATGCCCTTGGCGCTGACGGTGAGGTGTATCTTGTGGGCGTGGGTGATCAGGGCCCGGACAATGGCCACGCCTTCCGGGTCGGCGGCCACGTCCTGCACCAAGCGGGCCGGCACTTCCAGGCTGTCCACCGGGAGCCGCCGGAGCCACGCCAGGCGTGCGTTGGCCGGGTTGGCGGCACTGATCGTGAAACGTATGCCGCAGCTTTTCAGGTGTTGCAGGGTTTCCGTCATCGACTCCGGGATTTCGGCCTGGGCGGTGATGATGTTGAGCTCCAGGCAGCGCGGTTCCAGGCGGGTGTCCAGCAGTATGGCGTTCAGCCTGTTGGAGAAGGCCGGATCGCACAGGGCCTCGAGTCTGGCCCCGAGGGTCAGCACGATGCGTTTGGCGTATGTCTGGTTCCAGGCACTGATTTGTTGGCAGGCCTCGCGCAGGGTGGCCAGACACGCGCTGCTCACTGCAGTGATGACCACGTTGTCGTTGCGCTGGGGGCGGACCATGTAGAGCTTGGCACCGACCAGCTCACCGCTGTGGCAATCGAAGCGGGGCAGGTACAAAAATGGATCGCTGGGGAGGGGCGCGTTGTCGGGGGTGTCCATCGTGTCTCCTGGTGCGGAAGTCGGCGCTCTGCGGCGTTGAGTGTCTCGGGCCGGTTCGGCCTTGTTCGGGGTGAGGCGCCTGCGGATCGACAGAGTCCAACATGAGCTACCACGACAGCTATCGGCGGCCGGGGCGCCGTCTTGAGGGAATTATCGTGCCGCGCTGTGCTGGCCCGCCAGCGCTTCCCGCATCGTCGTCCGGGCGTCAGCGGCGCTGGCGGGGTAAAATCCGGCCTTATGCCCAACAATGCCCAGCACTTTCCAACACTTGCCCTCGTCGCCATCGGTCTCGGAGCGGCTTTTGGTGCCTGGCTGCGCTGGTGGCTGGGCCTGCGCCTCAATCCGCTGTTCGCCCAGATGCCCCTTGGCACGCTGGCGGCCAACCTGCTTGGCGGCTACCTGATTGGCGTGGCGGTGGCTTTTTTTGCGCTGCGCCCGGAGGTTCCGGTTGAAGTACGCCTGTTCGTCGTAACCGGTTTTCTCGGCGGGCTGACCACCTTTTCCAGCTTTTCGGCGGAAGTCGTGCATCTGATCAATACTGCCCGCTACGCCTGGGCTGCCGGCGCCGCTGGCCTGCATCTGCTCGGCTCCCTCTCCATGACTGCGCTCGGCATGTGGACTGTCCACAGCCTGCGCAGCTGATCCCTCCTGTTTTTCGCAGCAACTCCGCATGTCCTCTTCGCAAGACCGGCAAGACCCCTATTCCCTGCTTGAACAATGCCTGTCGGTGGATCGCCCTGGCCTGCGCCGCGACCTGCGCCGTCTGCCCAAGCGCCCGCGCAGCGCAGGCGAGTTGCCGGAGGCCTTGCGCCTGCGCATCGCCCAGTCGGCGGCCAAGCTCATCGAACGGGCCACCAACCGGCCGAAGCCGGACTTCCCGGACGACCTGCCGGTCAACCAGCGGCGTGACGAGATTGCGGCGGCGATCCGTGACAACCAGGTGGTCATCGTGTGCGGCGAGACCGGCTCGGGCAAAACCACCCAGTTGCCCAAGATCTGCCTCGAACTGGGGCG
The DNA here is from genome assembly GCF_008107625.1 of Zoogloea oleivorans. GTDB lineage: Bacteria > Pseudomonadota > Gammaproteobacteria > Burkholderiales > Rhodocyclaceae > Zoogloea > Zoogloea oleivorans. The sequence continues at coordinate 148,864 of NZ_SDKK01000010.1, read as the reverse complement.
CGGCGTTGCCGGCCTGATCGGTCACACCCAGCCGCGGCGGATTGCCGCCCGGGCCACTGCCAGCCGTATCGCCCAGGAACTGAAAACCGAACTCGGCAGCGCCGTCGGTTTCAAGATCCGCTTTACCGACCGGGCCGGCCCGCAGACCTACATCAAGCTGATGACCGACGGCATCCTGCTGGCTGAAACCCAGGGTGATCCGCTGCTCTCGGCCTATGACACTTTGATCATAGACGAGGCCCACGAACGCAGCCTGAATATCGACTTCCTGCTCGGCTACCTGCGCCAGCTGCTGGTCAAGCGGCCCGACCTGAAGGTGATCGTCACTTCCGCCACGCTCGACGCCGAACGCTTTGCCCGCCACTTCGGCAAGGGTGACAAGCTGGCGCCGGTGATCGAGGTGTCTGGCCGGCTGTTTCCCATCGAGATGCGCTACCGCCCGGTGGAGCGCGACGAGCCGAAACCGCTCCGTCCTGGCGAGGCGCCGCCGCGCCAGGACAGCCGCGGCCCCGATCGTGACCTGTATGACGCGCTGGTGGACGCCGTGGACGAAGCCCACCGCAGCGGCCCCGGCGATGTGCTGGTCTTTCTGCCCGGCGAGCGCGAGATTCGTGAGGCCTCGGAAGCCCTGCGCAAGGCCCACCACGCCGCCGGCACCGAAGTGCTGGCGCTGTTTGCGCGCCAGTCGGCCGGCGATCAGGCGCGGGTGTTCAGTGCGTCGAAAGGGCGCCGCGTGGTGCTGGCCACCAACGTGGCCGAAACCTCGCTGACCGTGCCGGGCATCCGCTACGTGATCGACACCGGCCTGGCCCGGTTGAAGCGTTACTCCCACCGCAACAAGGTCGAGCAACTGCAGATCGAGAAGGTCGCCCAGTCGGCGGCCCGCCAGCGCGCCGGCCGTTGCGGCCGGGTGATGGACGGCGTGTGCTTCCGTCTCTACGACGAGGACGATTACAACAAGCGCCCCGAGCACACCGATCCGGAAATCCTGCGCTCGTCGCTGGCCGGCGTGATCCTGCGCATGAAGTCGCTGAAGCTGGGCGAGGTGGCCGATTTTCCCTTCATCGACGCGCCGCTGCCGCGCATGATCGCCGACGGCTACCAGCTGCTGGCCGAACTGGGCGCGGTGATCGAGGTGGAGGGCGAGGGGACGATGAACCTCACGCCCATCGGCCGCGAACTCGCCAAGCTGCCGCTCGACCCGAAGATCGGCCGCATGATCCTCGCTGCCCGCGACCGGGGCAGCCTGTCCGAAGTGCTGGTGATCGCCGCCGCGCTGTCCACGCAGGATGTGCGCGAGCGTCCGCCCGAGCGTCAGGCTGCTGCCGACCAGGCCCACGCGCGTTTTCGCGGTACCGAGAACGAGCAGAAATCCGAGTTCCTGTGGTTCTGGAACCTCTGGAAAGCCTGGGAGGAAGTCCAGCGCCACGAAACCTCCAGCAAACAGAAGGCCTGGTGCAAGACGCATTTCCTGTCGTGGCTGCGCCTGCGCGAATGGCGCGACGTGTACGCCCAGCTGCACACCCTGTGCGCCGAGCACGGCTGGAAGGAGAACGACAAACCGGCCAGTTACGACGCCATCCACAAGGCGCTGCTTACCGGCCTGATGGGCCACGTGGGCTGCAAGATCGAGGATGCCACCGGGCCGGCCGCCGGCAGTTACCTGGGTGCCCGCGGCATCAAGTTCTGGCCGCATCCGGGCTCCGCCATCGCCAAGAAGGCCGGCAAGTGGATCATGGGCGCCGAGCTGGTGGATACATCCCGCCTGTTTGCCCGCTGCCTGGCGCGCATCGAGCCTGAATGGCTGGAAGAGGTGGGTGAGCACCTGCTCAAGCGCCAGATTTCCGAACCCCACTGGTCGAAGGCCAGCGGCGCCGTGCGCGCCTGGGAGCGCGGCACGCTGTATGGCCTCACGGTGTATCCGCGCCGTGGTGTGAGCTACCGGGAGATCGACCCGGACCTGTGTCGCGAGCTGTTCATCCGCGAAGGTCTGGTGCAGGGCGAGATTGCCGAAGGCCCGGCGCGCGGCATGCCCTTCCTGACCCACAACCAGCGTCTGGTGGCGGAAATCGAACGTCTGGAACACAAGTCCCGCCGCCCCGACGTGCTGGTGGACGACGAGCTGATCTACGCCTTCTACGACGCCAAGCTGCCGCCGGAAGTGCTCGATCTGGCCAGCTTCGAGGCCTGGCGCAAGGAGGCCGAGAAAGCCTCGGCCAAGACCCTGCAGCTGACCCGCGACCAGCTGATGCGCCACGACGCGGAAGGCATCACCACCGACCGTTTTCCGTCGAATCTCGACGTGCTCGGCCAGAAGCTCCGGCTCACTTACCTGCACGCCCCCGGCGACGCCGACGACGGCGTGACGCTGACCGTGCCGCTGGCCATGCTCAACCAGGTGCCGGCCAACCGCTGCGAATGGCTGGTACCGGGCCTGCTCGAAGAAAAGGTCACCGCGCTGCTGCGCACCGTGCCGCAGAAGCACCGTCATCGCCTGCAGCCGATGGCCGAGAGCGCCGGCGATTTCATGACCCGATTCGAAGCCGGCGAGTTCGATCAGGACGAGCCGCTGCTCAAGGCCATGCAGCGCTTCGTCGAAGAGCGGGTGTCGCTGAAGTTGCCGATGGAAAGCTTCCGCTCCGAGAACCTGAATCCCCACTGTTTCATGAACTTCCGGGTGCAGGACGAGCACGGCCGCATCCTCGGCCAGTCACGCAATCTGGCCGAGCTGCGCACGCGCTTCCGTGAGCAGGTGGCGGCGCGCTTCCAGGCGGCCAAGATTGTGCCGGCCAGCGAGGCGCCGGCGCCGAAGAAGGGCCAGCCCGAAGTGCAAAAGTCGGCGCCGTCGGGCAAGGCGCCGGCGGCCGAGGCGCAGCTCGGTGGTTACACGAGCTGGACATTTGGCCCGCTGCCGGAGCTGCTGGAAATCAAGGTGGCCGGCCGCGAGATCGTCGGTTTTCCGGCTCTGCACGACGACGGCGCCAGCGTCTCGCTGCGCCCCTACGACACGCCGGAAGAGGCGGCCAAGGTGCATCGGGGCGGCATGGCGCGGCTGTTTGCGCTGGAGTTGTCGGCCCAGGTGAAGGCTATCGAGAAGCTGCCGGGCATCCGCGAACTGGCGCTGCAGTTCATCAACTACGGCTCCGAAGCCGATCTGAAGGCCCAGCTGGTGACGGCCACGCTGGAGCGTTGCTGCCTGCTCGACCCGCTGCCGGTGGACGCCGACAGCTTTGCCCAGCGCTGCAAGGATGCCAAGCCGCGCATCACGCTGGTGGCCCAGGAGCTGATGCGCCTCACCGGCCAGCTGATTGCCGAGCATGCCACGATGACCAAGCGCGTCGCCGGCCTCAAGACCTTCCCGGAGGTGGTGGCCGACATTCAGGCCCAGGCGGCCCGGCTGATGCCGAAGAACTTCCTGGTGGCCTTGCCCTACGAGCGCATCGCGCAGATTCCGCGCTACCTGAAGGGCGTCACCGTGCGCATCGACAAGCTGCGCACCAGTCCGGCCCGCGATGCCCAGCTGATGGCCGAGTGGAAAAGCCTGGCCCAGCCCTTCGAGCGGGAATGGCTCGCCAAGGCCAAGGCCGGCGTTACCGACCCGCAACTGGAAGAATTCCGCTGGATGCTGGAGGAGCTGCGCATCGGCCTGTTTGCCCAGGAGCTGAGGACACCGATGCCGGTGTCGGTAAAGCGTCTGCAGAAGATATGGGAGAGCCGTCCGCGGTGAGTGTATGTGGGCCGGGCTGCGTTGATTGGCATCAATTTGTCATTATGACAAAGCCAATATCATGCGCGTCTTGGGGGGCGTGCCCGGATTGGGGATACGGGTACCCCCCGGCAGCCCAGGAGGTTCATCATGTTTTTGCTCGATCTGATTTTTGGCAAGCACAAAAAGGAAGCTGCCGCACCGCTTGCGCCAGTTTGCGTTGTTCCTGCCGCATCCAAACCCACCGCGCCGGGCACCTCCATTCAATATCACCCGGAGTTGATCGGGCAGTTCGAGAACGATCACCGGGAGCTGTTGCGCCTGTTCACGGAAATCAGAGCCAGTGTGCTTGCCGGCGATCTGCCTGCAACGAGCGGGTACCTCGATGAGTTTCGCCACATGTTGCACGGTCACCTGCTCAAGGAGAACGTGCGCCTCTATATCTACCTCGAACATGCCCTCGCTAACGACACGGTCAGCCATGATCTGATGCACCGCTTTCGTCACGAGATGGATGCCATCGGCAAGGTTGTCGTGGCCTTTCTCGAGAAATACCGCCACTTGGCCGAGCAGCCCGAACTTGCCGACGCATTTGCGCAGGAACTGGACGGCATTGGTAAGGTGCTGGTGGAGCGCATCCGCAGCGAGGAGGTCAGCTTGTATCCCCTCTATGGCCCGGTCTGAACCAGGCCTTGCGGATAAGTCGATAAAAAAGGGAGGCCTGGCGCCTCCCTTTTGTTTGGGGTTCCGATCCTGCTTACTGCTCGCCCCCCCTTTTGCCCACGTGCTCGCGGGCCAGGCGTTGCTGCACCTCGGCCGGTGCCGCTTCGTAGTGGCTGAAGGCGATGCTGCAGGTGCCGTCACCGCCGCTGATGGACTTGAGGCGTGACTCGAAACCTTCCATCTCGGCCATCGGAATCTGGCTGGTGATTTCGGTGACGCCGGGTTGCGGGCTGTCGGTGCCGGTGACATGGCCGCGGCGGCCGGCCAGTTCGGCACTGATGCCGCCGAAATGCTCGTCGGCGATGCGTACCGTCAGGGTGATCAGCGGTTCCAGTACCACCGGGCGGGCAGCCTGAACGGCTTCCTGCACGGCATGGCGGGCGGCAGTAACGAAGGAGATTTCATTTGAATCGACGGCGTGGTGCTTGCCGTCGACTGCCACCACGCGGATGTCCTGCAGCGGGAAGCCGGCCATCACGCCTTCGGCAAGGGCCTGGCGCACGCCTTTTTCGACGGCGGGCATGAAGTGGGTGGGAATGGTGCCACCCTTCACTTCGTCGGCCAGCTGGATGCCGGCACCCCGTTCCAGGGCTTCGACCCGCAGCGCCACTTCGCCGAACTGGCCGGCACCGCCGCTCTGCTTCTTGTGGCGGTAACGGGCTTCACCGGTGGCGGCAATGGTTTCGCGATAAGGAATGGCCGGCGGCTTGGTGGACAGGCTGATGTTGCCGCGGGTCTTGAGCTGTTCGAGCACCACCTTGAGATGGATTTCACCGAGGCCGCGGATCACCGTTTCCTTGGCCTGGGCGTTGTGTTCGACGGACAGGCAGGGGTCTTCGTCAAGCAGGCGGTGCAGGGCTTCGGAGAGTTTCTGTTCGTCGCCATGCTTTTCGGGCAAGAGGGCGAGGCCGAAGACCGGTTGCGGGTAGGCGGGCGGGACGAGGTGGAAATGGTCTTCGTCGTGGGAGTCGTGGAGGACGGCGTCGCGGTGGATGTCATCGATCCGTGCCACGGCGCAGAGGTCGCCGGGAATGCCGACGGGGATTTCGGTCTGGGTCTTGCCCTGGACGCGCAGCAGGTGGCCGACCTTGAAAGGCTTGCGGGCGTCGCCGATGAAGAGCTGGGTGTTGGGCGTGACGGTGCCCTGGTGGATGCGGAACAGGCCGAGCTTGCCGCGGAAGGGGTCGTTGCTGACCTGGAAGACGTGGGCGATGACGTGCTGGTCGGCATCGGTGGTGCAATTGACCGAGACGGCGGCGGGGCCTTCGCCCTTCAGGAAGGCGGGCGGATTGCCTTCGGTCGGGTCGGGCAGCAGGCGGCCCAGGATGTCGAGCAGTTCGGTGATGCCGGCGCCGCTGCGGGCCGAGGTGAAGCACACGGGAATCAGGTGGCCTTCGCGCAGGGATTGCTCGAAGGGGTCGTGGAGCTGTTCCGGCTGCAGGGATTCGCCTTGTTCGAGGTAGAGCGCCATCAGTTCTTCATCCACTTCGACGACCTGGTCGACGATGCGGTCGTGGGCTTCACGCACGCTCGAGAAAGCCGGCACGGCGTCGTAGTCGGGCTTGAAGAAGCAGTCGATGACACCGGCGCCGCCGGCGGTGGGCAGGTTGATGGGCAGGCATTCCTTGCCGAAACTGCTGGTGATGCGCTCCATCAGGGCGGCGAAATCCACGCCCGGCGCATCGATGCGATTGACGACGATCATGCGGCACTGGCCGGTGGCGGCTTCCATGACCTTGCGGGTGACGGTTTCGACGCCGGCCGTGGCGTTGATGACGACGACGGCGGTTTCGACGGCCGGCAGGGTGGCCAGCGCGCGGCCAAGGAAGTCGGGCAGGCCCGGGGTGTCGAGGATGTTCACCCAGTGTTCGGCCCATTCGAGGTGGGCGAGGGCGCTGTTGAGGGAGTGGCCAAGGGTTTTTTCCTGCGGGTCGTAGTCGCTGACGGTGTCGCCCTTTTCGACCGAGCCGGGGGCGCCGATGGTGCCAGCGGTGACGAGGAGCTTTTCGAGGAGGGTCGTCTTGCCGCTGCCGGACTGGCCGAGCAGACTGAGATTGCGGATGTCGCGGACCGAGGTGGGTGTCATGAGGCGCTCCCTTTGTTGTTTGTTCTGAAAGCCTGAAAGCATGAATTCAGCCAAGTATCTGCCTCTGTAAAGGCGCCAACAACGACTCAGGTCAACAAATCTGCGCTCACCACTCGAAGCCGCGGCGCATGGCGGGGGGCGGTTTGACCTGCTCGAGGGTGGGCAGCAGGTGCTGCAGGGCGTGGTCTTCGGTGCGGTAGGCGGCGTGGGGGGCGAGGGTGGCCCACAGGCCGGTGCGCTCCAGCACGTCGATGACCTGTTTCTTGAGGCCGCAGCAGGCCAGGGTGTGGCCGCTGTCCTTCATCTGGCGCTGGATGCGGCGCAGGGTCTCGACGCCGCTGGCGTCCATGTCGTTGATGCCGGCGCAGGACAGCAACAGCACCTTGAGTTGCGGGTGGTCCCGCTCGGCGGCGAGGGCGGCGTCTTCGAAGGTGGCGGCGTTGACGAAGTGCAGCGGGCCGTCGAAGCGCAGGATGGTCAGCTGCGGGTGGGGCTCGGGCAGCTTGAAGCGTTCGGCGTCACGCCAGGTGCCGTCCGGGTGGCGGCCGAGCACGGCGACGCGCGGCTTCATGCTGCGGTAGATGAGCAGTGCCAGCGACAGGATGAGGCCGGACAGGATGCCGATCTCGATGTGCGGGGCGAAGGCCAGGGTGGCGACGAAGCTCACCGTTCCGGCCAGACCGTCGTCGCGGCTGGTGTGCCAGGCTTCGGTCAGGGCCTTGGGCGAGAGCAGCGCGGCGAGGGTGACGAGGATGACTGCTGCCAGCACCGGGCGCGGAATGTGGGTGATCAGGTCGGGGATGGTGAACAGCGCGGCCAGCACCATCAGTGCGCCGACCACCGAGGCCAGCCCGGTGCGGGCGCCATGGGTGAGGAGGAAGGCCGAGCGGCCGAAGGAGCCGCTCACCGGGTAGGCCTGGCACACCGACGCGGTGAGTTTGGCGAGCCCCTGGCCAATCAGTTCCTGGTTGCCGTCCCAGCGCTGGCCGGTGCGCGCCGAAGCCACCTTGCAGCTCGACATGGCTTCCAGAAAGCTCACCAGCGCCAGCACGAAGGCCGAGGGCAGCAGGTCGGTGATCTGGCCCCAGTCGGCGCGGGGCAGGGCGAAGGCGAGGATTTCCGTCGGCAGGGTGCCAACGACGCGTCCGCCGCGGTCCTCGAAGCCGCTGAGCCAGGCCACCAGGGTGAGACCCGCCACGACGATCAGCACCCCCGGCCAGCGCGGCAGGAGGCGGCGCAGGGCCATGAGGGCCGCCACCGCGGTCAGACCGAGGACGGCGGATGGCGTGTGGACGTCGGGCAGGGCGACGAGCAGGTCGACGACGGCCTCGAAAAAGGGCCGCTGGCCGGCGCTGGACAGACCGAGAAGCGTTGGCAACTGGGCCGCGCAGATGAGCAGCGAACAGGCATTGATGAAGCCGTGCAGCACCGGGTGGGACAGCAGGTCGGCAAAATGGGCCAGGCGCAGGGCACCGAAGGCCACCTGCAGGATGCCGGCCAGCATGGCCAGCTGGACGGCCAGCAGCAGGTAGGTTTCGGACCCCGGCAGGGCCAGCGGGGCGAGGGAGGTGGCGGTGAGCAGGCTGGTCAGCGCCACCGGGCCGGTGTTGAGCTGCCCGGATGAGCCGAACAGGGCGCCGACAATGCAGGGCAGCAGGGACGCGTAGAGGCCCACGTAGGGCGGCAGGCCGGCGAGCTGGGCGTAGGCGAGGGCCTGGGGAATCGCCACCAGGGCCACCGAGAAGCCGGCCAGAAGGTCGGCGCGCAGGCCGGCGGCGTCAAGCTGGCGACGCCAGGCGAGAAACGGCAGCAGGCGGGCGAGGGCAGGCAGCATGGTGCGGGCGCAGGGTTTCCGGTCGGGCAGGAGGCCTGCAGTTTAGCGTGCGCCTGCGTGCCCCGGGACGGAGCCGTCAGACATGTCACGGTGGTGCGCGGGTCTGGCTAAAGAAGCCGCGCCGGAAGTCGATAAGCAGAATACAACGCACCGGGATTTGAGACCGCGTGTGGTTCGGGCCTTTTGGGGCCCTCCAATTCATCTATTTGGCGCGTTTCACGTGATCACCGATACCCTTGCCCCTGACCCTGGCAACACCCGGTCCACGATCCTGATCGTTGATGACGTCCCGGAAAACCTTGAGGTGCTCGGCGAACTGCTGCAGCCCCTCTACCGGGTGCGCGGTGCGCAGAGCGGCATGCGAGCCCTGCAGGTGGCCTGCTCCAGCCCGATGCCGGACCTGATCCTGCTGGATGTGATGATGCCCGGGATGGACGGCTATGCCGTTTTCGAAGCCCTGCGGGCCGATCCGCGAACCCGCGACATTCCGGTGATCTTCGTGACGGCCCTCGACGGGGTGCGCGAGGAGGAAAAGGGGTTGGAGCTGGGGGCCGTCGATTACATCAGCAAGCCCCTGCGTCCGACTATCGTGCTGGCGCGGGTGCATACCCAGCTGGAGCTGAAAAAGGCGCGCGACGGCCTGCGCGACCAGAATACTTTTCTCGAAGCGGAAATCGCGCGCCGGATGGGCGAGAACCTGCTCATCCAGGAAGTGAGCATCCGGGCCCTGGCCCGACTGGCAGAAATCCGCGACCCGGAAACCGGCAATCACCTGCGCCGCACCCAGGCCTACATGAATGTGCTGGCCCGGCGCCTGGCCCTCGACCCGCGTCATGCTGCCACGCTGACGCCTCACACCATCGATCTGATCGTCAAGTCGGCGCCGCTCCACGATATCGGCAAGGTGGGCATTCCCGATTACATCCTGCTCAAGCCGGGCAAGCTCACGCCGGAAGAGTGGACGATCATGCAGACCCACGCCCGGCTGGGTGCCGAGGCCATCGAGCACGCCGAAGAGGATGCCGAGCGGCCGGTACCGTTTTTGGCCATCGCCAAGGAAATCGCCCGGCACCACCACGAACGCTGGGACGGCAGTGGTTACCCGGACCGGCTGGCGGGCGAAGCAATCCCCATTGCAGCCCGTTTGATGGCCCTCGCCGATGTTTTCGATGCACTGATCTCCCGCCGTGTTTACAAGGATCCGGTGTCTCTGGACGGCGCCCGGGAGATGATCTGCGCCGGGCGGGGAACACACTTCGATCCGGACGTGGTGGATGCATTTCTTGCAGATTTGCCGCAGTTCGCCGATATCGCCAGCCGTTACGGGGACGAAGCGGCAGAGGCGGCGGCCTCATGAACCGGCGTATCGCCCGCATGGTTTTTCTGTATGCGGCATTCGGGTCGGCATGGATCCTGTTTTCCGACCGGCTGGTGAGTCTGTTGTGGTCTGACCCGGAGCTCCTCGTGACCGCCAGTACTCTCAAGGGCTGGTTTTTCGTGGCGGTCACCTCCTTGCTGTTGTGGGGTGTGCTGCATCGTTTTGCGAAAAAAACGGCAGACGAGGGGCCACCGCTGTCGATCCTGTCCCAGTTGCGCCGGGAGGGTGTCGGATCGCGTCTGTTGCCTTTTTCCCTGTTTGCCCTGGCACTCGTCGCGGTCGGCTACGGGAGCGCCGTGCTGACCCTGCGGGACCGGGAGGTCCAGGAATCCCGTCGTCTGGAGGCAGTGGCCGACCTGAAGGTGGGGCAGGTGTCGATGTGGCTGGAGGAGCGTCGCGCCGATGTGCGCGCCATCGCCGGCGATACGGGATTCGGAGCGGTGTATGAACAGTGGCTCCGACAGAAGGATCCGGCCCTGCGGGCGAGCATGCTGGAGCGCCTCGAGGCCCTGCGCAGTGCCTATGGCTATGCGCGGGTGGCTGTCCTCAACGGTCGTGGCGACGTGGTTCTGTCCTCGGGGGGCGATTTCATTCCGGCACCGGTTTTACGCGACACGGTCCGGCGGGTCCTCCGTGAGGGGGGCGAGGCGGATACCAACTTCTATCGGGAGGAGGGGCAGTCGGATGTTCCGGTGCACCTGGATTTTGTCGCGCCGCTGAAAACCGTGGCAGGTGGTACGCCGCTGACGATCGTCCTGCAGGTGGACCCGGCCCGCTTTCTCTTCGCTTATCTGCAGGGCTGGCCGGGCCCCAGCCGGACTGCCGAGACCTTGTTGTTCCAGCGCAACGGAAACGATCTGCTGCTCATCACGCCCTTGCGTCACCTGGCGGGGCCGTCGATGACTGTGCGCATTCCGCTCAGTCGGAGCGATGCGCTGGCGGTGATTGTCACTGAACATCCGGAGCGCCGTGGGGTGGCATTCGAGGCGCAGGATTACCGTGGGATGCCGGTGGTCGGTGTGGGTCGTGGTGTGCCGGGAACCGACTGGACGCTGGTCGCCAAGGTTGATGCCGACGAAATGTACGAGGGCGCGCGCCGGCAGGTCTTGTGGATTGCTCTGGCGGTGGGCTTTGCCCTGTTTTCCACGGGCGGGGCCGCGGTGCTGCTTGTGCAGCGGCACGAATTGCAGCGGACCCGCTTGCGTGAAGAAGCCCAGGGCAAGCAGTTGCGGGCGCTTCAGCTCCTCGATGCGATTGCCGATGGCTCGACCGACGCGATTTTCGCGAAGGATGTGCAGGGGCATTACCTTTTCTTCAACCGGGCGGCTGTCCGTATCACCGGTAAATACGAGGAACAGGTGCTGGATCAGGACGATTCCGTGCTGTTCCCCGCCGATGAGGTGGCCACGCTGCGCAGCGTCGAGCGGGAGGTGATGGCCTCCGGCAAGGTGAGTACCTGCGTCGAGTCCGTGACCACGGTGGAGGGGGTGCGTACCTTGCTGACCACCCGCGGGCCTCTGCAGGAGGCGGGTGGTGCGGTGATCGGCGTGTTCGGCATTTCCCGGGACATCACCGAGTTGCGTCGTGATGAAGAGGCCCTGCGCGAACGCGAGGAAATTTTCAGCGCCATCGTTAACCAGGCGGTGGATGGCATTGTGCTGCTCGACACGCAAACCCTGCGTTTCGTCGAGTTCAACGATGCGGCCTGCCGCGGGCTGGGATATTCCCGCGAAACCTTTGCCGGCCTGAGTTTGCAGGACATCCAGGCCGACGTCAGCCCTGAGGAGATCGTCCGTCAGGTCAACGATATAAGGGTCAGCCGCGAGGCGGTTACCTTCGACAGCCGCCATCGGCGGGCCGACGGCAGCGTGCTGGATGTGGAGTTGAGCTATCGTTCCCTGGACATTCGCGGACGCAGTTATCTGGCCGGGATCTGGCGGGATACGAGCGACAGGCGGCATGCCGCGGAAGAACTGCTCAAGCTGTCGCTGGCCGTTGAGCAGAGTCCGGCGAGCGTGATCATCACCAACCTGAAGGGGCGCATCGAATACGTCAATCGTGCCTTCCTGGATGGCGCCGGTTATGCGCTTGGCGAGGTGATCGGGCAGCGGGCCGGCTTCCTCAAGTCGGGCGAAACGCCGCCTGAAACCTACCGGGCCCTGTGGGTGGCTCTGGGCGCAGGTCAGTCGTGGGAGGGAGAGTTCATCAACCGGCGTCGGGACGGGACGCTCCGGGTCGAGTTTGCGCGGGTCTTGCCGATCGTCCAGCCTGACGGGCACATCTCCCACTATCTGAGCGTTCAGGAGGACATCACCGGGCGCAAGCAGGTGGAGGAAGAACTGGCCAGTCACCGGGATCACCTGGAGCAACTGGTGGCCGAGCGCACCCGCCAGCTCGAAGAGACCAATCTGATCCTGTCCCAGCGCTCTGCGGAGCTGGAGGCGGCGCGGGAGGCCTCCGACGCGGCCAACCGGGCCAAGAGTGCCTTCCTGGCCAACATGAGTCATGAAATCCGCACGCCGATGAACGCCATCATCGGTCTGACCCACCTGTTGCGACGCAGTGTGGAGGGCGCCGAGGCCCAGATGCGCCTGCAGAAGGTGGGCGACGCGGCGGATCACCTGCTGTCGATCATCAACGACATCCTCGATATTTCAAAAATTGAAGCCGGCAAGCTGAGTCTCGACGAAGCCGAGTTCAACCTCGAGGACGTGGTGCGCAAGGCTTGCGCACTGGTGGCCGATCGGGCGCATCAGAAGGGACTGGAGCTGGTGGTGGACATGGGCGGGGTGCCGACCCTGCTGCGCGGCGATCCGACACGCCTCGGCCAGATGCTGGTCAATTATCTGGGCAATGCGGTGAAGTTCACCGATGCCGGCGTGATTTTGCTGCGGGCTCGTTCTGATGACGAAAGTGCCGAGTCCGTGCAGATCCGTTTCGATGTCAGCGATAGCGGCATCGGCATCGAGCCTGACGTGATGGGGCGACTTTTCAAGCCTTTCGAGCAGGCTGACGGTTCGACCACCCGGCGCTTTGGCGGCACCGGCCTGGGCCTGGCGATTACCGGCCATCTGGCCCGTCTGATGGGCGGTCAGGCCGGTGTCGAAAGCGAACCGGGGCACGGCAGCAACTTCTGGCTTACTGCCCGGCTCGGCAAGAGCGATCGGGCCGTGTCGGCCGCAACGCGGATGCTGTCGATCCGCGTGCTGGTGGTGGACGATCTGCGCGAGTCCCGCGATGCCCTGGCCGCGATGTTGACGGCACTGGGTGCGCGGGTCGTCACCTGCGAGTCGGGTCAGGCGGCGCTGGCCGTGCTGGCGGCGGCAGAGCGGGATGGCGATGCCTTTGAAGTGGCGCTCCTTGACGGGCAAATGCCCGATATGGACGGTTTCCAGACGGCTCATCATTTGGCGGACTTGAACCTGGACAGTCCTCCGCGCTGCATTTTGTTGACCCTGGGCGACGATCCGGCCCAGCGGGAGGCTGCCATGCGGCTGGGGGCGGTGGCTGTGCTGGCCAAGCCGGTGACGATGTCTAGCCTGCACGACGTGATCCAGGCCGGTCTTGCGCGGGGAGTCAGGGATGTGTCCGGCGCCGCCGGCGAGCAGCCGGACGAAGCCACGCTGGCCCGCCATTACCGCGGGGCCCGGGTGCTCCTGGTTGAAGACAGCCGGATCAACCAGGAAGTAGCCATGTCCCTGCTGGAAAACGTGGGTTTGCAGGTGGACCTGGCCGACAACGGGGCGATGGCTGTCGACAAGTTGCGGGCTGGCGCCTACGCGCTGATCCTGATGGACATGCAGATGCCGGTGATGGATGGCGTGGAGGCCACGCTGGCGATCCGCAAGCTGGGGAGCCAGGTGCCGATTGTCGCCATGACCGCCAATGCCTTCGGTGAAGACCGGCAACGCTGTCTCGACGCCGGCATGAACGATCATCTGCCCAAGCCCGTCGATCCGCCCATGCTCTATGCCAAGCTTCTGCAATGGCTGCCGCGTCCCGGCGTGCAGGGCGGTGCCGGTGCTGCGACACCGGCACCGGACATGCGTGCCCGCCTTGAGCAGGTGCCCGGGCTGGATGTGGCCTACGGGCTGAAAAACCTGCGCGGGCGCATTCCCAATTACCTGCGCCTGCTGCGCAAATATGCAGACGGCCATGGCAGGGATGCCGACCATGTGCGCACCGAACTGCGGGCAGGCAACATGGCGGAAGCCCGGCGGCTGGCCCATTCGCTGAAAGGCGTGGCCGGCATGATCGGTGTGCCGGGGGTGCAGGCGTTGGCGGCTGAACTGGAAGTTGCCATTCGCGACGAACAGGAGCGCGCCAGCATCGAGGCGCTGATCGACCGTATGGACGAGGCCCAGAGCGCCACCGTGACGGCCATTCTGGCTTTGCCGCATGTCGAGGAGAAAGCTGTCGGGGGATACGCAGCGGCTGAGGTCGGGCCGCAAACGGCAGAGGTGATGGAGGCCCTGGCCCGCCTGGACGCGCTCCTCGCCGAAGACAACGTGGCGGCGACGCGGGTGGTACGCGAACTGGGCGATCTGGTGAAGCTTGCGCTCGGTGCCGACTGGCCGCGTTTTGAACGGGAACTGGCGGCCTACGATTTCCCTGCTGCCCTCACTACTTTACGTGCACGTAAATCCTGATTGACCCGGGCGGGGATTTCGGGCGATGCTGGCCGGCCAGACAACGCCTGCATTCGTGCTGACGCATCATGAGCCAAGCCTCCCCGCTCCACTCGCCGCCACCGGCTTCCTACTGGCCGATGGTGCTGATCGCCTCGGCGATCCTGATGATCACCATGGGGGTGCGCCAGTCCCTCGGGCTGTACATCTCGCCGATCAACACGTCCACCGGGCTCGGCATTGCCAGCATCAGCTTTGCGCTGGCCATCGGGCAGTTCATGTGGGGTGCCTCGCAGCCGATCTTCGGTGCGGTGGCGGATCGCTACGGCCCGGGCGGCTCGCTGTTCACCGGTGCCGCCATGCTGGTGCTGGGGCTGGTGCTGACGCCCTTCGTGAGCACCGAGTTCGGCCTTACCATGTGCCTTGGCGTGCTGGTGGCTGGCGGAGCCGGGGCGGGTAGTTTCTCGATCCTGATCGGCGCCATGGCCCAGCGCCTGCCGCCACAGAAGCGCGCCTTTGCGTCCGGCTTCATCAATGCCGGCGGCTCCTTCGGGCAATTCCTGTTCGCGCCCCTGTCCCAGTTTCTGATCGCCGGCTTCGGCTGGATGACGGCCCTGTTCAGCCTAGCGGCGATCACCCTGGCGACCATTCCCCTGTCGTGGCCGCTGCGCAAGAAGGTCGAGCATCCGGTTTCCGCCGCGGGGGCCGACCTGGGTCTCAAGCAGCAGCTCAAGGTGGCCCTGAAGGACCGCAGTTACTGGTGCCTGCACGCGGGCTTCTTCACCTGTGGCTTTCACATCGCTTTCCTGGTTACCCATTTGCCGGGGGCGGTAGATCTGTGCGGCCTGCCGGCCAATGTGTCGGCGGTGTCGCTGGCGCTGATCGGGCTGGCCAACATTGTCGGCAGTCTGGGCGCCGGAGCGCTGGGGCAGCATTACCGGATGAAGTGGATCCTGGCGCTCATGTACGGATCCCGGGCTGTGCTGGTGGGCATTTACCTGGTGGCACCGAAGACGGAATGGACCTTCTATGCCTTCTCCATCGGCCTGGGGCTGACCTGGCTGGCCACGGTGCCGCCGACGGCCGGGTTGGTCGGCAAGCTGTTCGGCCTGCGCTATCTGGCGACGCTGTTTGGTCTGACGCTGCTGTCGCACCAGATCGGTGGCTTCTTCGGTGCCTGGCTGGGTGGTCTGGCGCTGGTGAACTTCGGTAACTACGACTGGATGTGGTACGCCGACATCGTGCTGGCGAGCCTGGCGGCGCTGGTGAATCTGCCGATTCGCGAGGAGTCGCCGCGGCGGGTGGCGGCGATCTAGTCGCCAGTCCGGAAGGGCAGCCTCTCCGATAACTCATCCAGGTAGGCTTCCACGCCGCCGCGCTCCTGGGCCAGGAAGCGGGCTACCGCGTCGCGGAAGCGCGGATCGGCGATCCAGTGGGCGGAACAGGTGCGTACCGGCTCCAGCCCGCGGGACAGCTTGTGTTCCCCCTGGGCGCCGCCTTCGAAGCGGCTCAGGCCTTCGCGGATGGCGTAATCGATGGCCTGGTAGTAGCAGGCCTCGAAATGCAGGCACGGGATGAAGTCGGCGGCGCCCCAGTAGCGCCCGTACAGTGCATCGGCGTCGCGCAGAAAGAAGCTCGCCGCCACCGGTGTGCCAGCCCGTTCGGCGATCATCAGCACCGTGGCATTCCCGGCCCGGTGGCCGTACTCCACGAAGAACTCCCGCGACAGATAGGGCGTCGAGCGGTGCTCGGCGTAGGTGCGGCTGTAGCAGGCGTGGAAGAAGGTCCATTCCACCTCACCGATTTCCGCGCCGCGCAGGATGCGGAAGCTCACTCCGGCGTCCAGCACCTTGCGCCGCTCCTGGCGAATTTTCTTGCGCTTGGGCTGGGCGAGGCGGGAAAGGAAATCGTCAAAATCCCGGTAGCCGGCGTTGTGCCAGTGGAACTGCACGCCATGACGGACTTCCAGCCCGGCGTCCTGCAGCCAGCCGGCTTCTTCATCGGTGGGGAACAGGATGTGCAGCGACGAGGCGCCGGATTGGCCCACTTCGTCCAGCACGTGCTTGATCAGCACGCGCCGGCTGCTTGCGTCCCGCCCGAGCAGGCGCGGGCCGGGTACCGGCGTGAAGGGCACGGCGGCCAGCCACTTGGGGTAGTAGTTGAGCCCGTGGCGCTGGTAGGCATCGGCCCAGGCCCAGTCGAAGACGTACTCGCCGTAGGAGTGGCTCTTCAGGTACAGCGGCATGGCGGCCAGCAGCGTGTTGCCGTCCCACAGGGCCGCGTGGCGGGGTGCCCAGCCGGTAGCTGTCGCGACGCAGCCCGATTCCTCGAGGGTGGCGAGGAAGGCGTGGGCGAGGGTGGGCTGGCCGTTGGTGAGGGCATCCCACTGGTCGGCAGGGATTTCGGCAATCGCCGGGTGGAGTCGGAAGCTTGGCATGGCGATGGAGGCTGGGGGCGCAAGCCCGATACTGACACAAGCGTGGGCCGGATCACCGCCGGTTGCGCGGCTTCCGGCAGCTTCACGGTATAGTGTCGCCCCATGAAAACCCCTCTTACCGTCGCTGTCGCCCAGCTCAATTGTGTCGTGGGCGACCTCTCCGGCAATGCACGCCGGATCCTGGATGCGGTAGCCCGGGCCAAGGCCGCGGGCGCCGACGTGGTGCTCACTCCCGAGCTGGCCCTGTGCGGCTATCCGCCCGAAGACTTGCTGCTGCGTCCGGCCTTTCTCGATGCCTGTGCCATCGAGCTGGCCAGTCTGGCCGCCCAGGTGGAAGGCATCACCGTGCTGGTCGGCTATCCGTCGGCGCAGGGCGGCAGTCGCTACAACGCTGCCGCGGTGATTCAGGACGGGCGTGTCGTCGCCAATTACTTCAAGCATCGCTTGCCCAACTACGAGGTCTTCGACGAGGAGCGCTACTTCGAGCCCGGCACCGAAGCCTGCGTGTTCGAGCTGAAGGGCGTGAAGATCGGTGTGAATATCTGCGCCGACGTGTGGGAGCCGGGTGCCGCCGAGGTGGCCCGAAATGCCGGTGCCGAGCTGCTGCTGGTGCTCAACGCCTCGCCCTTCCACATGGACAAGCAGCGCCTGCGCTACGAAGTGCTGCGCGAGCGCATTGCCGACACCGGGCTGCCGGTGGCCTACTGCAACCTGGTGGGTGGGCAGGACGAGCTGGTTTTTGACGGCGGCTCCTTCGCCCTCGACCAGGACGGTACGCTGGCCTGGCAGGGGCCGGTGTTTGCCGAGGAAGTCAGCACGCTGCACTTTGTCGATGGCGCTTGGCAGGATCGGGCCATTTTGCCGGTGCGGCCGGTGGAGGCCGACGTGTATGACGCGCTGGTCCTCGGGGTGCGCGACTATCTGGGCAAGAACGGTTTTCCGGGTGCGCTCATCGGCTTGTCCGGTGGTGTCGATTCGGCCCTGACGCTGGCGATCGCGGTTGATGCGCTGGGCGCCGACAGGGTGCGCGCGGTGATGATGCCGTCACCCTACACGGCGCAGATGAGCCTCGACGACTCGCGCGAGATGGTCCGGCGTATTGGTGTGCGCTACGACGAAATCGCCATCGCGCCGGCCATGAACACCTTTGCGGCCATGCTGGCGCCGCAGTTTGCCGGTCTGGCCGAGGACACGACCGAAGAGAACCTCCAGTCGCGCATCCGCGGCATGCTGCTGATGGCCCTCTCCAACAAGACCGGCGCCATCGTGCTGACCACCGGCAACAAGAGCGAGATGGCCACCGGTTACGCCACGCTGTATGGCGACATGGCCGGCGGCTTTGCGGTGATCAAGGACATCTACAAGACCTTCGTCTATCGTCTGTGCGCGTGGCGCAATGCGCAGCCCGGCGGGGCGGTGATTCCGGACAACATCCTGACCCGCCCGCCGTCGGCCGAACTGAAGCCCGACCAGTGCGACCAGGATTCGTTGCCGGCCTACGAGGTGCTCGATGCGATCATCGCCGCCTACATGGAAGAAGACCTGTCGCCTCGCGAGATCGTCGCCCGGGGCTACCCGGAAACCGAGGTGTACCGCACCGTGGCCATGCTGCGGCGCAACGAGTACAAGCGCCGCCAGTCGCCTGTCGGCATCCGCGTTACCCAGCGCGGCTTCGGCAAGGACTGGCGTTACCCGATCACCTCCCGTTACCGGGATGCATGACTGACAGGCCCGGCAAACGTCGGGCCGACTATTCCGGCTAGAATGCCGGATCGTTCCAAGGAGACCGCAGATGAAGAAAATCGAAGCCGTGATCAAGCCCTTCAAGCTGGACGAAGTCCGTGAAGCCTTGTCCGAAGTGGGCGTCACCGGACTGACCGTCACCGAAGTGAAGGGTTTTGGCCGGCAGAAGGGCCACACCGAACTCTACCGTGGCGCCGAATACGTCGTCGACTTCCTGCCCAAGATCAAGATCGAGGTGGTGGTGGCCACCGACGTGGTCGAGCAGGCCGTGGAAGCCATCATCAAGTCGGCCCGTACCGGCAAGATTGGCGACGGCAAGATCTTCGTCATGCCCGTCGAGCAGGTCGTCCGCATCCGCACCGGCGAGACCAACGAATCGGCGATCTGATTCGTCTTCGTTTTGCGTAGGTCAAAAAGCCCGGTTTTCCGGGCTTTTTGTTTGATGGGCGCCGCTTTGCGTAAAATGCCGGCTTTTACGCTTTTCCGGATTCCCGCCATGGCCTCTACCGTCCGCACCCGTTTCGCCCCCAGCCCCACCGGCTACCTGCATATCGGGGGCGCGCGCACGGCGTTGTTCTCGTGGGCCTACGCCCGTCGTCACGGTGGCCAGTTTATCTTGCGCATCGAGGACACCGATGTGGCCCGCTCCACGCCGGAAGCCGTGCAGGCCATCATGGACGGCATGAACTGGCTCGACCTGAGCTGGGACGAAGGTCCGTTCTACCAGATGCAGCGCATGGATCGTTACAAGGTGGTGATCCAGGAAATGCTGGCCGCCGGCACCGCCTACCCGTGCTACATGCCGCCGGAAGAGCTCGAGGCTCTGCGTGAAGCCCAGCGTGCCCGCGGCGAGAAGCCCCGCTACGACGGCCGCTGGCGCCCCGAAGCCGGCAAGGTGCTGCCGGAAGTACCGGCGGGCGTGCAGCCGGTGATCCGTTTTCGCAATCCGGTGGACGGCGTCGTGGCTTGGGACGACCTGGTCAAGGGGCGCATCGAGATCGCCAATGCCGAGATGGACGACCTGATCATCGCCCGCCCGGACGGCACGCCGACCTACAATTTCTGCGTGGTGGTGGATGATCTGGACATGGGCATCACCCAGGTCATTCGTGGCGATGACCACGTCAACAACACGCCGCGCCAGATCAACATCCTCAAGGCGCTGGGCGGCGAGGTGCCGCAATACGCCCACCTGTCGATGATCCTCGGCGACGACGGTCAGAAGCTCTCCAAGCGCCACGGTGCGGTGAGCGTGACCCAGTACGACGACGACGGCTACCTGCCGGAAGCGGTCATCAACTATCTGGCGCGTCTGGGCTGGAGCCACGGTGACAACGAGATCTTCACCCGCGAGCAACTGGTGGAATGGTTCGACCTCGACCACATCACCCCGTCGGCCGCTCAGTTCAATACCGACAAGCTGAAGTGGCTGAACGCCCACTACATCAAGCAGACCGACAACGCCCGGCTGGCTGCCGATGTGTCGCGTCGCCTGGCCCGCCGTGAAGTGGATCCGGAAGCTGGCCCAGCGCTGGAGGCGCTGATCGGCCTCTACAAGGACCGCGTGTCCACCCTCAACGAACTGGCCGATGCCGTCGAGCCCTTCTACATCGACCTGCACCCGGCGCCGGAGGTGCTCGCCCAGCACCTCACCGAGGTCGCCCGCACCGCGCTGACAACCTTGCGCGGCAAGCTGGCCGATGTGGCGTGGGACAAGGCGACACTGAGCGCGACGATCAAGGAAACCTGCACTGCCCACGGCATGAAGATGCCCCAGGTGGCGATTCCGCTGCGCGTGGCGCTGCTGGGCCAGCCGCAAACGCCGGCTATCGATGCGGTGCTGGAGATCATGGGCCGCGATCTCGTCCTGACCCGCCTGGATCGCGTGTTATAAGGGATTTTTGCGGCAATCAAAAAGGCGACCCGAGGGTCGCCTTTTTGTCGTCTGGGCCTTGTGCCCCCCGAATTGCGTTGCGCTTAACGAGCGACGATCTCGCCACTGCGTACGCGTACCGGATCGCCCGAGTGCCACACCGGAGCGTTCTGTTCGGTGATGACCCGGCGGGTGCCGTCTTCCATGCGCACCGTGACCTGATAGTGGCTTACCGTGCGGACGCGACGTTCGGCCTCGTTGCCGGCAAAACCGCCAAGCACGGCGCCGCCGATGCGGGCTATTTGCTTGCCGGAACCTTCACCCACCTGGTGGCCGAGCACACCGCCGAGGATGGCGCCGCCGACGGCACCGATCCCGGAGCCTTCACCCTTCTGCTGGATGGCTTCGACGCTTTCGATCACGCCGCAGTCGCGGCATACCGACGGGGGGGCGGGTGTGTTGGGGGGCGGGTAAACGCCAGTGCCGCTTGGCGCCGCGGGTTCCCTGGCGGGTTGGGGCTTGTTGTGCGCCTTGGCGGGCGCCGGCTTGATGACCTCCTTGTGTGGCACGCTGGCCGTGGCGGTTTCGGCCTTGGTCGGCACTTCCGGTTCGGCTGCTGCAAGCTTGGCGGGTGGTGGTGTGACGGTTGTCGGGGCGGGTGTGCCGGCCGGTGCCGAGACTACGGCTTCCGGCGCTGCCGGTGGCACCGTACTGGCGCCCGGCAGCAGGCCGGTGAATTTGGCGATGCCGACCAGACTCAATGCGGTGACCGACGCGGCGGCGACCCACAACATGGGATGCAGGGTTTGACGTGCGGGGGTATCGCTCATGTTTTTCTCCTTGATGGACAAGGAGCTTAACGCCCGGCACGGCTTTGGGAAGACCCCTGCAAAGCTCATTTACAAAGTCGTTGGCTTCACTCCTCGTTGCCGGCGCTCGGCCGGGGTGGCTTGAGCAGGTAACGGGCCGGGTCCATGGCGTCGACCAGTTCCCGTTCCAGCGGCAACGGATCGCCATGGATCTGGCTGGCCAGCAGTTCGCCCATCAGGCTGGCCCACACCAGGCCGCGGGCACCAAAGCCCGAGGCGGCATACAGGCCCGGCTGGCGGGGAATGTCGGCCAGTGGCGTGGTTTTTTCGGCGATGGATACGGCGGGTATGGCGCCGACCATCGGCAGGCGGTCTGGCGAGGCGGGGCGGAAGCCGACGCGGCCGTCAAGTTGCGCCGGATCGTAAGGTGCTGCGTAGCCAGGAAGGATGAAATCGAGTTTGGTGAGATTTTCCCGGTGCTCGTCCTCGCGCAGCTCGGTGCCGTCGTCGTCGGCCAGGAAGGTGGCGCCGGCGCAGCGCACACCGTCGACTTCCGGACTCACGTAGCCGAGTCGGCACACCACCACCCTGGGTGCGCTGCCGACGCTGGCGGGGAGGTGAGAGACCTGACCGCGGGCGGATCGCACGGGCAGCGGCGCGGCCTGGGAAACAGCGCGGATGCCAACGCCGTTGGCCAGGACGACGACCGGGGCACGGGCGATTTCGGTGCCGGACGGAGCGAAGGCGATCCATTCTTCGCCAATCCGTTCGAGGTGATCGAGCGTCTGGCCGAAGCGCGTTGTGATCCGCTCGCCACCCGCTGCCAGGTTCGCTGCGCACAGGCTTGGCGGCTTTATCCAGCCGCCATCCGGGAACCACCAGCCGCCCAGGGCTACCGGCCAGCCGACGATCTGTGCGGCTTCGCCGGCATCGACGAAGCGCAGGTAGTCGGCAGGCGCTTGATGGGCGTCGACTACTGCGTGCATCTTGCCCTCCTGCTTGGTGTCACGGGCCAGATGCAATACGCCGCACTGCCCCCAGCGCACCGGATGACCGGCGGCAGAGAGGTTTTCCATGTGATGCAGGCCGTACAGGAAGCCGGCCCGGGTGATGCGTGCTAGGCGGTTGTCGTCGAGACTCGGCAGCGGCCGGAACACGCCAGCCTTGTTGCCGGACGCGCCATGGCCGGGGCCGGGCGCTGCGTCGATCACGGTGACTTGCCAGCCCCGGGCGGCCAGGCGCTCGGCCACCGAGGTGCCGGCGACGCCGGCGCCGATGACAAGGGCGGAACGGCCGGTTTCCGCGGGGGAAGGAGGTACGGTGCCGCGGAAGCGGCCGGCCAGCATTTCCCGTTTGCCCCCGAAGCCGGGACAGCGTTCTGCGACAAAGCCGGCGGCCTGGAGCCCGCGTCGTACATCACCGTTGGCCGACCAGGTTGCGATGCTGGCGCCGGGAGCGACCAGGCGGGCGAGCTGGGCGAAAAGGGTGGCCGACCAGAGTTCCGGGTTGCAGGCCGGCGCAAAGCCGTCCAGGTAGAAGGCGTTAACGCGGGCGTCGAGTTGCGGAAGAGCATCGAGGGCGTCGCCGAAGATCAGGGTCAGGGTGACGCGGCCGCCGTCGAGATGAATGCGGTGGATGCCCGCGGTCAGGGCGGGCCAGTGACGGCGCAACGCTTCGGCCTGCGAGGCGAGTTCGGGCCAGCTGGCGTGGAGTTGAGCCAGGTCTTCGGTGTGGAAGGGGTGCTTTTCGACGGAGATGAAGTGCAGATGGGCGCAGCGGGACGGATCGTCCTGCCACGCCGCCCAGGTGGTGAGAAAGTTCAGGCCGAGGCCAAAGCCGGTTTCGAGAATGGTGAAGCGCGCCTTCCCCTGCCAGCGCAGCGGCAGCCCGTTGCCGGCCAGAAAGACGTGCCGCGACTGGCCAAGGCCGCCGTCGGCAGTGTGATAAACGTCGTCGAAGAGCGTGGAGTAGGGGATGCCTTCGTCGGTGCGGGAAAACTGCGTGGGGATGATCTGGGTCGACATGGATGCGGACGCTGGATGAATTTTGCCCAAGGATACTGCGGGATTCGTCATGTGCCTGGCCTTTGCTTGCCGGGCCACGCCGGTTGGGAGTGGCGAGGTAGAATTGCTGCCTCGCTCATTGACCGCCAGTAGACACTCATGCGCACCGAACAAGGTCCCCTCATCCGCCGCGATGCCTACCAACCCTTGGCCTTTGGCGTCGAAACCGTCGACCTCGACTTTATCCTCGACCCGCAGGCCACCCTGGTCACCAACCGCATGCGCTGTGTGCGCAATCCGGACGCCGCGGCCGGGCCGATCGTGCTGTTCGGCGAGGGACTGGTGCTCGTCTCCGTAACCCTCGACGGTGCCGCCCCGACGGCGGGCCAGGTGCGTGAGACCGGCTCCGGCCTGGAGATCGATGTGGACGCCGACGAGGTGCTCGTCGAAGTTGTCACCCGCATCAATCCGTCGGCCAACCTGACGCTCTCCGGCTTGTACCAGTCGCGCGGCGGCTATTTTACCCAGTGCGAGGCCGAGGGTTTCCGCAGCATCACCTACTTCCCCGACCGTCCCGACGTGATGGCCCGCTACACCGTGCGCCTGGAGGCGGATGCCGCCACCTGTCCGGTGCTGCTCTCCAACGGCAACCTGCTGGAAACCGGCGCACTGCCCAATGGCCGGCACTTTGCCCGCTGGGAGGATCCGTTCCTCAAGCCGTCCTACCTCTTTGCGCTGGTGGCGGCTGACCTGAAGGCGCTGGAGCGCAAGGTCGACACCATGTCGGGCCGCGAAGTGCTGCTGCAGGTGTGGGTGGAAGAGCGCGACCTCGACCGTACTGCCCACGCCATGGATTCGCTGGTGCACTCCCTGCGCTGGGACGAGGACGTGTTTGGCCTGGAGCTGGACCTCGACCGTTTCATGATTGTCGCCGTGTCGGACTTCAACATGGGCGCGATGGAGAACAAGGGCCTCAACATTTTCAACACCAAGTACGTGCTGGCCAACCCGGACACCGGCACCGACCTGGATTTTGAAAACGTCGAAAGCGTGGTTGCCCACGAATACTTCCACAACTGGACCGGCAACCGCGTGACCTGCCGCGACTGGTTCCAGCTGACCCTCAAGGAAGGCCTGACCGTCTTCCGCGACCAGCAGTTCACCGCCGACATGATGGCGCGGGCTTCCGATTCCCCCGCCGCTGCCGAGTCGGCCCGTGCCGTTACCCGCATCGCCAACGTGCGTGGCCTGCGCAGCGGTCAGTTCCCCGAAGATGCCGGCCCCATGGCCCATCCGATCCGCCCGGACGCCTACCAGGAGATCAACAACTTCTACACCGCCACGGTGTACCAGAAGGGCGCCGAAGTCATTCGCATGATCCACACCCTGCTGGGGCGGGAGGGTTTCCGCAACGGCATGGACTTGTATTTCTCGTATCACGACGGCCAGGCCGTAACCTGCGACGATTTCGTCGGCTGCATGGCCGAGGCCAACGGGGCCGATCTCGATCTGTTCATGCGCTGGTACAGCCAGGCCGGCACGCCGCACCTGAA
This sequence comes from Zoogloea oleivorans, assembly GCF_008107625.1. Classification (GTDB taxonomy): domain Bacteria; phylum Pseudomonadota; class Gammaproteobacteria; order Burkholderiales; family Rhodocyclaceae; genus Zoogloea; species Zoogloea oleivorans. The sequence continues at coordinate 124,091 of NZ_SDKK01000010.1, read as the reverse complement.
GGCCGAAGGCGTGTACGACGCGGCCAGCCGTACTTACGCCCTGACCCTCACCCAGCACACCGCACCCACAGCCGGCCAGGCCGACAAGCTGCCGCTGCACATTCCGGTGGCCATCGGCCTGATCGGCCCGGACGGCGCCGACTTGCCGCTCCAGCTGGAAGGTGAAGTCCGCGACGGCAACACCACCCGCGTGCTCCAGTTGCGCAGCGAGAGCCAGACCTGGCGCTTCACCGGCATCGATGCCGAGCCGGTGCCCTCGGTGCTGCGCGGTTTCTCCGCGCCGGTGATCCTCGACATCGTCGAGGACGATGCCCGCCTGGCCTTCCGCATGGCCCACGACAGTGATCCCTTCAATCGTTGGGATGCCTCCCAGCGCTACATGGAGCGGGTTGTTCTCGGTCTGGCCGCTGCCCACGCCGCCGGCAAGCCGATGGAAGTGCCGCAGGCTTTCGGGCTGGCCTTCCGGGCGCTGCTCGTCAATGAAACCCTCGACCCGGCCTTCCTCGCCGAAACCCTGGCGCTACCGTCCGAAACCTATCTGCTCGAACGCATGCAGCCGGCCGACCCGGCGCCGCTGCGGGCCGCGCTGATCCACCTGATGCGCGAAATCGGCCACGCCATGCAGGCCGACTTCCTGAGTCGCTATCTCGATCTGGAGGTGGAGGGTGAGTACCGCTATCACCCGGCCGACGCCGGCAAGCGGGCGCTGCGCGGTCTGTGCCTGCGTTACCTGAGCGCCTGGGGCGGCCCGACGGCCATCGATCTGGCGCTCAAGCAGTTTGAGCACGCTACCGACATGACCGAGCGCTACGGCGCCCTGGCCGCGCTGGTGCAGAGCGATGCGCCTCAGCGTTTCGACGCGCTGGCGGCTTTCCATGAGCGCTACAAGGACGACGCACTGGTGCTCGACAAGTGGTTCCAGCTGCAGGCGGGCGCCTGGCGTTGGTCCGACGCTGCTCCGGCGACGCTGGATCAGGTGCGGGCGCTGATGGACAACCCGGCCTTCAGCCTGTCCAACCCGAACAAGGTGTATGCGCTGCTGGGAGGCTACTTCCGCGCCAACGCCGCCGAGTTTCACCGACCGGACGGCGCGGGGTATGCCTTCTGGGCCGAACAGGTGATTGCCCTCAACAAGACCAACCCGCAGGTCGCCTCACGCATGGCCCGCTCGCTGGAAGGCTGGCGCAAGTTTACGCCGGCCATCCAGGCCGGGATTCGTGCTGCGTTCGAGAGGGTGTCGGCCGAGGAAGGCTTGTCGCCCGACGTGGCGGAGATCGTCGGCAAGGCGCTGGCCTGAAAGAGGCCACGCGGCACCCGGGTTCAGCCTTCGCAGGTCTGCCCGGGTTGCAGCGCTGGCACCTTGTAAACGTAAGCCGGATCGGGCGTCGTCAGCTCGCGGAGCTTGCCGGCGACTTTATCGTTGATCGACCCGGGCAGAAGCCGGGCCGAGGTCGTGCCGATCAGGTGGAATACGCCCGCCAGGCTGGTTTCAAGCACAGGTTCGAGCGGCTTGTCGAGGATCCAGCACTTGGGCACATCGGCCTTGGTTTTCAGACGGTCACCCGCCCAGGTGGCCGTTTGTGTGTCGAGGATCGCGTAGGTGACACCTTTGTGGGTGCTTTGCCCGGCTTGCGCGAGGAGCGTCGCGACCGGCTCGATGCGTCCGGCGGCTGCCGGACTCACCAACGCGTAAAACAGCGCGGCACGTTCGGCGCCCGCCGGCCCGTAAACCCGGGCTTCAGGATGTTGCTGGGCCAGTTGCACTGCGGCCTTGCTGTTGGCGGTGAAAACGGTAATCACGTTCTTTTCAAGGGCTGACAGGAAGATGCCTGGAATAATTACCAGTGCCACCGCGATGGCCAGCGTGCGGCCCCGCAGACTGGCCAGGAAGTAACCGGCCAGCAGGGCCAGGGGCGCGGTGAACATCAGCAGGTAATTGACCTGCTTGCTGAGCAGCTTGAGCGGATTGAGCGACACCGGCAGCAGGGAGAAGAACAGCAGCAGCCCGAGCCCCCACCATACGACGAAGGCGCGCCCGGGCAGAGTGTTCCGCACCGGACTCCCGCGCAGCAGCAGGTACAGTCCGGCCAGTGCCAGGTAGCCCAGCAGCCAGGAGTGATAGGCCTTGGGAAAGAGGTATTCGAAATAGTAGAACGGGCTGGTGGCCATGGCCGCCGCGTTGGCGAAGCGGGCGCTGCCGCTGGCGTAGTCGGAGGCCGCGCGGGCGGCGATCTTCAGCACATAGAGCGGATCGCCCGCGGTGCTCCAGAAGATGGCGAAGTTGGCGCCCAGCACCACGACGAAGCCCGCCAGCATCCACATCCATTTCCAGTTCCAGCAGCGGAAAAACAGCGGAAAAGTGAGAAACAGCGCCAGGTAGATGACGGTGACTTCCTTGACCCAGAAGACGTAGCCCGCGGCCAGTCCGGCCAGCAGGAACAGGAAGGCCTTGTCCTTTTGCTGGCCGAGCCAGAACAGCAGGAAGCTGGCGGTCATGAAGAAGGCCAGCGGCGCGTCGGCCATGATGCGACCGGCGTAATGAACGTGCAGTGGCAATACGGCCAGCACCAGTCCGCCGAGTAGGGCGGCCCGAAAGCCGATCAGTTGATTGCCGACGAGCACCACCAGGGCGATCTCGCCGAGGGAGCACAGCAGCGGCCACAGGTTGGCCGCGATTTCGTTTTGCCCGAAAAGAGCCATGAACCCGGCCATCGGCAACTGGTGGCCGTAACGTATGGCACCGATGTAGCCGGAGGGCGTCCAGTCCCCCCGGAGCACCTTGGCGGCGGCGTCCACATACGTGACCTCGTCCGAGCCGTAGAAGCCCGTGTAGAAGGTGGTCCGCATGACCAGGCCGAGCACGACGATGACCAGCAGGCCCAGCCACAGGGCGGGATTGCTGGCCGCCAGGGCTGCCGCGGGTTTCATGGCTCCCCGGCTCACAGGGCCGCCATGACGTGCTGGATCACTTCGGCCTGCTGCTCTTCCAGGCCGACCCACAGGGGCAGGCGGACGAGACGTTCCGACATTTCGTTGGTGACACGCAGTTCGCCGTGGGTGCGCCCGTTGCGTTGCCCGGCGGGCGCGCTGTGCAGCGGAATATAGTGGAACACGGTGTTGATGCCGGCCTTGCGCAGCTTGTCGATGAAGACCGTGCGATGTTCGAGATCGGGCAGCAGGATGTAATACATGTGCGCGTTGTGGGCGCAGTGGGCCGGCACCACGGGACGGCGCAGCTTGCCGGCCTTTTCGGCTTCGGCCAGCCACTGGTGATAGGTGTTCCAGACGGCCAGGCGCTGGCGTGTGATGCTGTCGGCTTCTTCCATCTGCGCGGCCAGGAAGGCCGCGATGATTTCACCGGGCAGGTAGGACGAACCGATATCGACCCAGGTGTATTTGTCGACCTGGCCCCGGAAGAACTGGGAGCGGTTGGTGCCTTTTTCGCGGATGACTTCGGCACGTTCGGCGTAATGCGGCGAATTGACCAGCAGCGCACCGCCTTCGCCGGAGATGATGTTCTTCGTCTCATGGAAGGACAGGGCGCCCATCTGGCCGATGGAGCCGAGAGGACGGCCCTTGTAGTTGGCCATGACGGCCTGGGCGGCGTCCTCGATCACCAGCAAGCCGTGTTTGTTGGCAATCGCCATGATCGTGTCCATCTCGCAGCCGACACCGGCGTAATGCACCGGCACGATGGCCTTGGTGCGCTCGGTGATGGCGGTTTCGATCAGGGTTTCGTCGATGTTCAGGGTGTCGGGGCGGATGTCCACGAAGACGGGTACCGCACCCCGCAGCACGAAGGCGTTGGCCGTCGACACGAAGGTGTACGAGGGCATGATGACTTCGTCGCCCGGCTGGATGTCGGCCAGCAGCGCGGCCATTTCGAGGGCCGCCGTGCACGAGTGGGTCAGCAGGGCCTTGTTGGCGCCGGTGCGGGCTTCCAGCCAGCGCGAGCAGCGCTTGGTGAATTCACCGTCGCCGGCCAGGTGGCCGTTGGCATGCGCCTGGGCAATGTTCCAGAGTTCCTTGCCCGTCATGTAGGGCTTGTTGAAGGGAATGTTCATGTGCTCGGTCCGTTTGCCACAGGCAAAGTTGTATTCAGACGAAAAACCCAGAATTTCTGGAGCAGAAAAAGCATGACGGCGATCGACAGGACCATGACGCCCTGCACGATCTGGTGCGGGTAGCCGAGGTGGTCGACCAGCACGAAGAGCGCCGTCAGGTTGACCACGTAGCCCAGGCCGTAGCTGATGCAGTAGCGTACGAAGGCCGGGCCGTGGGTGCCGCCGTGGCGGAACGACCAGTTCTTGTTGAAGAAGAAGGTCTGCGTCACGCCGAGCGCATACAGCAGGCTCATTGTCAGCTTGGCTTCCATGCCGGCGGAGGTCATGGCCAGGTAGGCGGCGTAAAGAACGGCATTCGAGGCCAGGCCAACCGCCGCATAGCGCAGAAACTGGCCCAGCGCGTGTTGCCGGCTCACTCCGGATGTACCCAGTGAAAGGTCATCAGCGGCGCCGGAAAGCGGAAGCCGAGGCGTGCGTACAGGTTGAGCACCCGATGATTGCGGGCCACGATGGCCGTGCGCACGCGCTCGGCGCCCTCCAGGTGGGCCTGGGCGAGCATGGCCTGCCAGGCGCGCCAGCCGTAGCCCTGGCCCTGTGCCCCGGGGGCGACGGCGTTGAGATGCCAGTAGCAGGTTCCGTCGGCGAGCTGTTCCGTCACGAAGAAGGCCACCAGCAGGGGACCGTCCCGCAGCACATGCAGGCGCTGGCTGGCATGGTCGAGGCTGCTGCGCACCCAGTTCTGGTAGCGCAGGTCGCCGAGCGGGGAGGGCAGGCGCGGGTCGATGTGGAAACGCTCGTTGCCGAAGGCCGATCCGGCTGCTTCGAGGACTTCCGGCAGGTCGGCCGCCGTGGCGCGGGTAACGCTGAGGCCGTGGCCGTGGTCGACGCTGTGCGATTGCAGATTGTCGAACTCCGGCTGATAAAGCATCTCGATGAAGCGAAAGCCGATTTCCTCCAGCAACATCGACTCGCGGAGGCGCTCATGGGGCAGGCGGCAACTGACCAGCCGGCTGCCGACGGCGTCCCGGGCGTGCACGAATTGAGCGATGTCTTTGGCTGCAGCGGGGCTGTGGACCTGGATGTCGGTGATCTGCAGCACGGGGTAGCCGAAGATCACCGTGTCCCAGGGCGCTTCAGACCACGCCAGGCGCAGCGCCGGGGTGTCGATGACGCCGCTCGTCGGCGTTGCCTGGCTGAGGCTTTCAGTGTTGCAGGACATGGTTTTTGGCCGGGGTGTCGATGATCATGGTTTCGTGGAGAAGGGCGTAGGGCGGCCGCTCCATCGAACGGAAGTGCATGCGTGCCAGGTACTCGCCGAAAACCCCCAGTGCAAAGAGCTGCACACCCGAGAAGATGGCGATCAGCGAGGCCAGGAACGGAAAGCCGGGCACCGAGCTGCCTTCGATCAGGTAGCGGCCGATGACGTAGAACAGGACCAGCAGGCCGAGGGTGCCGAAGGCGATGCCGAGCAGGCTGGCGATCTGGAGAGGCAGCACCGAGAAACCGGTCATCATGTTGATTGCATGATTGATGAGCTTTTTCAGGCTGTAGCCGGAGTCGCCGATGGTGCGATCGTCCTGACGTACATTCACCGACGAAAAACTCGTCGTGCCCCAGGTGAGCAGAACGTCGATATTGACCGACGGGCTGCGGTAGGCCTCGAAGGCTTCGCGCAGCCGGGTGCGGAAGGCACGGAAGGCGCTGACCTTGCTCGCCGACTCGACGCCCATGGTGCCTTGCAACGCAATTTTGGTGATCCGGGAGGCCTGGTTACGGAAAAAACCGTGGGTTTCGTTCTCCGGCGAGCCATAGACAACGTCATAGCCTTCGGCCAGTTTCGACAGCAGCTTGTGGATTTCTTCGGGCGGGTTCTGCAGGTCGTCGTCGATGGTGACGATCAGCTCGCCGCGTGCGGCGCGGATGCCGCACAGCAGCGCGTTGTGCTGGCCATAGTTGCGCGCCAGCTTCATCCCGCGGACACGGGCATCCTTGCGGGCCAGATCCTGAATGATGCCCCAGGTGTTGTCCCCGCCGCAGTCCTCCACAAAGATGATCTCGAAGTCGGGTTCGACGCTCTCAAGGGCTGCGGTCAGCCGGCGGTGCAGTTCTGGCAGTGCACCTTCGGAGCGATAGCAGGGGATAACGACGGATAGGCGAACGGTCACTACGAAACCTCACAGAAACTCAAGCTGGTCGACAAGCGGCCCCGGCGGCGCACTCGACGCACGGCATTTTTCGGGGTGATTTCCATCTGGCATGGCCCGCTGGCACGCTATCGGGATGCCCTTATGATACCGAACTTTTAGCATGGATGAAGTCGCCACCACAACGCGCAAAAGTCACGGATCCGGACAAAATCGGCCCTTTTCAGGCTCTCATGATCGCTCCTCCCGGTTGCAGGTTTGTGGCCGGAAGGTGACGAAGCCCTGCATGGACGGCGCGGTTTGTCGGCGGCACTGAAACGGCTTGGTGGTGCATTGCAGCACGAGCCTTTCATATAGGTGCGAGCGTGGGGCCACGCGCTCCGGTATCATGACGATCCCACTTTTTGCGCAGCGCGGCAATGGAACTTCTCACAGCTCTGGTCGATATCGTTTTGCACCTCGACGTGCATCTCGCGGCCCTTACCGCCCAGTACGGCACCTGGATTTACGCCATCCTGTTTTTGATCATTTTTTGTGAAACGGGGCTGGTCGTCTTCCCCTTCCTGCCGGGCGACTCCCTGCTCTTCGTGGCCGGCGCACTGGCGGCCACCGGCGGCATGGACATCTGGATGCTGTGCGGTGTGCTGCTGACCGCGGCGGTGCTCGGCGACAACGTGAATTACTGGATCGGCCACACCCTCGGCCCCAAGGTGTTCCGCTGGGAAAACTCGCGCTTCTTCAACCGCAAGGCCTTCGACAAGACCCATGCGTATTTCGAGTCCCACGGCGGCAAGACGATCATCATTGCGCGCTTTCTGCCCCTGCTGCGCACCTTCGCGCCGTTTGTCGCCGGCGTGGCGCGCATGACTTACCCGCGCTTCGTGAGCCTCGATTTTCTGGGCGGCTTCATCTGGATCTTTTCGCTCACCTGGCTGGGCTACGGTTTCGGCAATCTGCCGGAGGTGAAGAAGAACCTGTCCCTGGTGATCCTCGGCATCATCGCCATCTCGCTGCTGCCGGTGGCCATCGGCTGGCTGCGCGGGCGCCGGGCGCAGGCGGTATAAGGGTTCGGCATGAAGAATATCGTCATCCTGATTTCCGGCCGCGGCAGCAACATGGAGGCCATCGTGCGGGCGCAGATTCCCGGTGCCCGGATCGCTGCGGTGATCGCCAACCGGCCCGATGCGGCAGGCCTCGCCTTCGCTGCCGCCCACGCCATTCCGGCCATCGTTGTCGATCACAAGGCCTATCCGAGCCGGGAAGCCTTCGACGCCGCGCTGGCCGAGAGCATCGACGCACTGGCGCCCGATCTGGTCGTGCTGGCCGGCTTCATGCGCGTGCTCACCGACGGCTTCGTGGCGCGCTATGCTGGCCGCCTGCTCAACATCCATCCGAGCCTGCTGCCGTCCTTTCCCGGCCTGCACACTCACCAGCGGGCACTGGAGGCGGGCGTGCGGGTGCATGGCACGACGGTCCATTTCGTCACCCCGACCCTCGATTGCGGACCCATCGTGGTCCAGGCCGTGGTGCCGGTTCTGTCCGGTGACGACGAGACCACGCTGTCGGCCCGGGTGCTGGTGCAGGAGCACCGCATCTATCCGCAGGCCGTGCGCTGGTTCGTTGAAGACCGCCTGACCCTGACCGACACGGGCCGCGTCCAGGTTCGCGGCGAAGCGGCCGGTCCGGCTGGCTGGACGGTGCCGCCTGTCGAGCTCTGACGCACCTGTGGCCGTATTCAGCGGACGTAATCGCAGCCTTTCCGTGGCCATCGCGGTGTCCGCGGTGGTGCACCTGATCGTCCTGATGAGCCCCTCGTGGCGCCTACCGACCGAAGACGCCAGTGTGTTGCCGCCGCTTGATGCGCGCCTGACGCCCCTGCCGAAGCCGGGCCTGCGTCAGTCGGATGAAAAGCGGGTTGTGCTGGGCGATGCCCCGCCGCCGCGCCCGCGCCCCAGGCCCCGCAAACCGTCGCGTCCGGCCGAACCGCAGGCCGCGACGGGGCCGACGGCCGACGTGGTGCCCGATCCGTCGCTTGCGAGCAGTGCGGGTGACGGCAAGGATGTTGCGCCGCCAACGGATCCGTCTGTCAGCGTCGACGCGTCGACCGGCACCGACGGCAAGGCCGGCGCGCCCGGTCTCGCCGAGTTGTGGGCGGCGTCGGGCAAGGTCCAGTACAACGTGATCCGCGGCGAGCAGAACTTCATCATCGGTCGCACCACCCATGCCTGGACTCACGACCAGACGCACTACTCGATGGAGACCGTGATCGAAACCTCCGGCCTCGTCGGCCTGCTGAAACCCTTCCGGATGGTTCAGCGCAGTGAAGGGCGTATCGGGCCGAAGGGCCTGCTGCCCGAAAAATTCACCGTCGAACGGGACGGCAAGGTAAAAGAACGGGCCGATTTCGATTGGTCCTCGGCCCAGGTCGTGCTGGTTGCCGGCGAGCGGCGGCGGGAGTTCTCCCTCGCCGAGGGCGATCAGGACGTGTTGTCGCTCATGCACCACCTGGCCCTTCAGCCGGAAGGCCCGCTGCGCGCCGAACTGCTGGTGGTGACCGGCAAGAGCGCCGTGCGCTCGGTCATCGAGAACCTCGGCATCGAGGAAATCGAAGTGCCCGCTGGCAAGGTTTCCGCCTACCATCTCGGCAGCAGCGGTCACCGGGGCGAGTTGAAGATCGATATCTGGCTCGCCCGGGATTACGCAAACCTGCCTGTTCGTCTCAAAATCACCGACAAGAACGGCGATGTGCTCGACCAGGTCGCCACCGGCGTTGACCTCGGCACACGCTCCAGGCAGTAAACTCCACCGCATTCCGCCGGGCGCGCCTGCGTCCGGCCGTTTTTTCAGTATCGGATTTCCATGACCATTACCGCCGCCCAGATCAACTCCGCCAGCCAGGCCCTCCGCTCCATCCTGCGTTTCGACTACCCCGCCGACTCGGTGCTGTCGCGCTACTTCCGCGACTTGCGTGACGAACTGGGCGCCCGTGACCGGGCCTTCGTCGCCGAGGCCGTGTATGGCGTGCTGCGCCGCAAGCGCACCCTCGAACGCATGTGCGTGCCGGAGAGCTCCACCCGCCACCTGGTTCTGGCGTGGCTGGCCCGTGTCGAAGGCACCACCCTGCGCCAGCTCGGCGACGGCCTGCATGGCCGCGATACCGATTTCTTCACCGCCGTGAAGGGCCGCGAGATGGGCGAACTCAGTCTGGCCGAGTCCGCCGACATGCCCGACTGGCTGGCCGAGCGCCTGCTCGCCACTCTCACCCCGGAGCAGGTCCTGACCCTGGCCCAGAGCCTCAATCGCCCGGCGCCGCTGGATCTGCGCGTCAATCCGCTCAAGGTCGAGCGCGATGTGCTCATCGAACAGCTGAAGGCCGAAGGCATCCATTGCGCCGCCGGCCGTTATTCGCCGCTGGCCATCCGCCTGGAGAACAAGCCGGCCCTGCAAAAGCATCCGAAGTTTCTCGATGGCAGCTTTGAAGTGCAGGACGAGGGCAGCCAGCTGCTCGGTTTCCTCATGCAGCCCAAGCGTGGCGAAATGGTGGTGGACTTCTGCGCCGGTGCCGGTGGCAAGACGCTGCTGCTTGGCGCCCTGATGCGCAACTCCGGCCGTCTGTACGCCTTTGACGTGTCGGACAAGCGCCTCTCCAAGCTCAAGCCGCGCATGGCCCGGTCCGGCCTGTCGAACATCCACCCGGTGGTCATCGCCAGCGAGAACGATCCGCGCGTCAAGCGCCTGGCGGGCAAGATCGACCGCGTGCTGGTGGATGCGCCGTGCAGCGGTCTCGGCACCCTGCGCCGCAATCCGGACATCAAGTGGCGCCAGAGCCCCGAGGCTCTGGCCGAACTGACCGTCAAGCAGGCGGCGATCCTGGCCAGCGCGGCCCGTCTGGTCAAGCCGGGCGGCCGTTTGGTCTACGCCACCTGTAGCCTGCTGCCCGAAGAAAACGAAGCCATCGTCGCCGCCTTTCTGGCCGGCAACGAAAACTTCACCCAGATCAGCGCCGAAGAAGTGCTCGCCAAACAGGGCATCGTGATTGCCTGCGGTGAGCAGTTGCGTCTGACGCCGGCGGCCCACGACACCGACGGCTTCTTTGCCGCAGTACTGGAACGCAAGGCCGGATGAACAGGCTGCGCCTGCCGCTGGCAGGCCTGGCGCTGATATTCGCGAGCGGGGCCGGGGCTGTGTATGCGCCGGAACCGTCGGTCACCATCGCCGCGCGGGGAAATGTCGAGATTGCCTTTTCCCCGCACAACGATCCGGAAGCGGCGCTGTTGCGGGTCATCGGCGAGGCGCGTGAACAGATACTCGTGCAGGCCTACCTGTTCACCAGCAAGCCCCTGCTGCGCGGCCTTGTCGAGGCCCACCGGCGCGGGGTCCGCGTCGAGGTGCTGCTGGATGCCGAGATGAACCGGCCGGCCTCGCCCAGCGTGTTGCCGCAATTGATGGCGGCGGGCATTCCCGTCGCCGTCGAGACCCGCTACAACATCGCCCACAACAAGGTGATGATCTTCGACCCGGCCTCGAGCCGCGGTGCGGTGGCGACCGGCTCCTACAATTTCACTCGCGCGGCGCGGCTCAGCAACGCCGAGAACTTGTTGATCCTGCGCGGCAATCCGGCGCTGGTGAAGATCTACCTGGAAAACTGGCAGCTGCACAGGGCCGAAGCCCGGCTCCTGCGCAGCCTCGACGAGCTGCCCGGACGGAAGAGGAAAGAAAGTGGAAGAGAATCAGATCGCGCAACTCCTGATTGATCTCTGGCAGGACAGCCAGAAGCCTGAAATGCTTTGGCAAGTGGGTGTGCTCGTCTTTTGCCTGGTCATCGCGGCGGTGATCTCCCGGCGCATCCGGCTGATGATCCACCTGCGCCGCGAGGCCAATCCTGCGCTCACCAAGGGGGGGAGCGAGGAGGGCCTGCGCCGGGTGGTCTTTCCGCTCACGGCGCTGGTCATCGTGCTGGTGGCGCGCAGCATTCTCAGTCACTGGCACCACGTCAATCTGTTCAAGCTGGCGGCTCCGCTGCTACTGGCCATGGCGGGGATCCGCCTGACCGTTCATGCCCTCAAGCGGGCCTTTCCGCAGGCCGGCTGGCTGACCACTTTCGAGAAGTTCTTTGCTACCGCGGCGTGGGTGGTGGTGGCTCTGCACATCACCGGCGTGCTGCCGACCGTCATCGATGGCCTCGAGCAGATCGGCTTCAGCATCGGCAAGGCCAAGCTCAATCTGTGGATGCTCTTGCAGGGCATCCTGACGGTGCTCGTGACGGTGCTGGTGGCCCTGTGGATCGCCGGCGCCATCGAGAGCCGGCTGATGCGCACCGAGGGCCTCGATCCCAACATGAAGCTGGTGTTCGCGCGGCTCTCGAAGGCTTTGCTGCTGGTGTTGGCGGTGACGCTCGGCCTGCCGCTGGTGGGGATCGACCTGACCGCCCTGTCGGTGTTCGGCGGGGCGCTGGGCGTCGGCCTGGGTTTCGGCATGCAGAAGATCGCCGCAAACTACGTGTCGGGCTTCATCCTGCTGCTCGATCGTTCGATCCGCATGGGCAATTTGATTTCGGTGGGCAACGAGCGCGGCATCGTCAGCCAGATCACCACCCGCTACACGGTGCTCAAGGGCATGACCGGCATCGAGTCCATCGTGCCCAACGAAACCCTGGTGGGCTCGGTGGTGCAGAACGAAACCTTCACCGATCCGAAGGTACGGATCTCGCTGCCGATCCAGGTCAGCTACGCCGCCGACCTGGAGCAGGTCATGAGCATCCTGGTGCTGGCGGCCAAGACCCAGCCGCGGGTGATGGACGATCCGGAGCCCAAGGCCTTTGTCGAGGCCTTTGCCGACAGCGGCATCAACCTGCAGCTCGGCTTCTGGATCCGCGATCCGGTCGAAGGCACCCTCGGCATCCGCTCGGCGATCAATCTGGAGGTCTGGCGACGCTTCAAGGAGGAGGGGATCGAAATTCCCTTTCCGCAGCGCGAGGTGCGCATCCTCAACCCGGCCCCCGGGCTGCCGATAAGCCCTGCAAGCGCAGGTGTCTCCGCCGTACCACAGTAAAACTGGCCCGGCCGTGCCAGCGCCACCTATTTGTGTGCACTCCCCGGTTTGATGGGGGCGCTCTCGACTAGAATCCGCGCACTATTCCATGAAGGACGCTAGGGCCTGTTCTCAATTGCTGAATCATCGGCATGCCAAATGGAAGCCGTGTCAAAAAAGTTGTTTACGGTCAATGACATAGCAAGGGGGCTGTTCACAGCGGTCTGAATCTGCTTATATCCTGATTTTTCGGCTGAGCTCAGGATGGATCGGAAGATGCTGCGCGACGACCAGTGGGCGCGCATTGAACAACTCTTGCCCGGCAAGGCGACCGACCGTGGTGTTACGGCCAAGGACAATCGGCGCTTCGTCGAAGCGGTGCTGTGGATCATGCGCACGGGCAGTCCGTGGCGCGATCTCCCGGAGGAACTGGGGCATTGGCACCGGACCTTCGTTCGCTTCTCGCGCTGGCGCGAGAAAGGGGTGTGGGAGCGGGTTGCCACAGCGCTGCGTAGCGAGGCCGACATGGAATATCTGTTCCTCGACTCGACGATCGTGCGCGCCCACCAACACGCTGCCGGCGCCCAAAAAAAGCGGGCGACCCGCAAATCGGCCGCTCGCGGGGTGGATTGACCACCAAGTTGCATGTGGCGGTGGATTCCCTGGGCAATCCAGTGCGAGTCATTCTCACGGCAGGTCAGATCTCCGATATCGGACAAGCGGGCGCACTCATCAAAGATCAGCCCGCCGAGTTCATTGTGGCCGACAAGGGCTACGACTCGGATGCCTTTATCGAAACCATCACGGCGCAAGGCAGCCAGGCGGTCATTCCACCTCGCGCCAACCGACTCAACCCGCGTACCTTCGATCGCCATATCTACAAGGACCGCAATCTGATCGAGCGCTTCTTCTGTCGGATCAAGCAATTCAGACGTATCGCTACGCGCTACGACAAACTCGCACAGTCATTCCTGTCCTTCGTTCATCTCGCTTGTGCTTTCGTCTGGTTGGCGTAATTGAGAACAGGCCCTAGGCCTGATGTTTTCCGGACTGCTTGATCTGCCGTGGTGGGGCTATGTCCTCACCACCCTCGCGATGACTCACGTGACCATCGCCTCCGTTACCATTTTCCTACATCGCCACCAGGCACACCGGGCACTCGACCTGCACGCGCTGCCGTCGCTGTTCTTCCGGTTCTGGCTGTGGCTGACCACCGGCATGGTCACCAAGGAATGGGCAGCCATCCACCGCAAGCACCACGCCAAGTGCGAGACCCCCGAAGATCCCCATAGTCCACAGATATTCGGCATCAACAAGGTTTTGTGGACCGGTGTGCTCCTGTACGTGAAGGAGGCCAAGAATCGCGAAACCATCCAGCGCTATGGCCACGGCACGCCGGACGACTGGATCGAGCGCAACATCCTGTCGGCTTTCCCCAAGTTCGGCATCGTCATCATGCTGGCGGCCGACCTGCTGCTCTTCGGCGTCTGGCCGGGCGTGCTGATCTGGGTCGTGCAGATTGCCTGGATTCCCTTCTGGGCGGCCGGCGTCATCAACGGCCTGGGGCATTTCTGGGGCTATCGCAATTACAACTGCGCCGACGCCTCCACCAACCTGTTTCCGTGGGGCATCCTGATCGGTGGCGAGGAACTGCACAACAATCACCATTCGTTCGCCACCTCGGCCAAGCTGTCGGCGCAGTGGTACGAGTTCGACATCGGCTGGATGTACATCCGCATCCTCGAAATCCTCGGCCTCGCCCGGGTCAAGAAAACCATTCCGACGCCCAAGTTCGGCGCCGCCAAGGCCCATGCCGATTTCGATACGCTGCAGGCCGTCATTACCTGCCGCTACGACGTGATGACCCGCTACGTGCAGTCCCTCAAGGCGATCGCCCAGGAAGAGTTCGCGGCCCTCAAGGCCCAGTCCGGCGACAAGCCCAGCGTCAAGGAGCTGCGTCGCTGGCTGGCGGCCGAGGACAGCGAACTGTGTGCCGAGGAAAAGCGGCGCCTGGCTTCGCTCCTCCAGGCCAACAAGCGTCTTGAGACCGTGGTCACCATGCGCCAGGAGCTCACCGCCCTGTGGGCCCGCTCGACGGCCACCCGCGAGCAGCTTCTGCAGCAGTTGCAGGACTGGATTGCTCGCGCCGAGAAGAGCGGTATTCAGCAGCTCGAGGAGTTCTCCCTGCGCCTGCGGCGCTACGCTGTCTGAATTCCGTTTTACGACCTGCCCTGCAAACCCGCCCGCCAGGCGGGTTTGTTGCTTCTGGAGCTGTACCGTGAGCAAACTGATCCTGTTCAACAAACCCTTCGGCGTGCTGTGCCAGTTCACCGGCGAGGCCGGCAAGCAGACCCTCGCCGAATTCATCCCGGTGCCCGGGGTGTACGCCGCCGGCCGCCTCGATGCGGACAGCGAGGGTTTGCTGGTGCTGACCGACGATGGGCTGCTGCAGAAGCGCATTGCCGATCCGCAGCACAAGCTGCCCAAAACCTACGTGGTGCAGGTCGAAGGCTGTGCCGACGAGGTGGCGCTGGCCCGCTTGCGGGCCGGTGGGCTCGATCTGGGCGACTTCGTCACCAAGCCGTGCGAGGCGCGCCTGATCGACGAGCCGGCCTGGCTGTGGCCGCGCCATCCGCCGATCCGCGAACGCAAGTCGATTCCGACCAGCTGGATCGAGATCGTGCTGCGCGAGGGCAAGAACCGCCAGGTGCGGCGGATGACCGCCAAGGTGGGGTTTCCGACCCTGCGGCTGATTCGTGCGCAGATTGGCGAGTGGACGCTGGAAGGCTTGTCGCCCGGCAACTGGCAGGAAACGTCGGCGCCGACAAGCAAGCCGCTCTCCCGCGGTGGACGCAATTCGTGTTAACGTCGCCCGGGTTTTCCTTCTGTCGATGGTTTCCCTCATGGCCCTGACTTTCTCTTCCCCGTTCCTTCGTGTCGTCTGTGCCGGCGTGCTGGCCGTGGCTGCCGTTCCGGTGCTCGCCGACAGCCCGATGCCGCTGACCGAACTGAGCATCGGCATGTACCGCATCGAAGCGGAAGTCGCCGCTACCCAGGAAAATCGCATGGTCGGGCTGATGCAGCGTCGCAGCATGCCGGCGAACCACGGCATGCTCTTCGTGTTCACCGAACAGCAACGTCACTGCATGTGGATGAGGAACACCCTGCTGCCCCTGTCGGTGGCCTTCCTGGACGAGCAGGGACGCATCCTCAACGTGGAGGACATGCAGCCCCAGACGGAAGACAACCACTGTGCTGCCAAGCCGGCGCGTTTTGCGCTGGAGATGAACCTGGGCTGGTTCAAGCAAAAGGGGCTGGCGGCGGGGACGAAGATCAACGGTGTGGAACGCCTGGCCGCTCAGGCCAGGTAGTGCCCGTGGGTCGGACTGAAGTCCGACCCACGGAATATAAAACGGCGCCGCGAGGCGCCGTTTCTCGTTGCTGCAGAGATCGCTCAGGCGGTCAGTTCGAGCAGCTTGCCGAAGGCTGTGGCGAACTGGGCGAGGCCGTCCTGCTGCAGGCGTTCGCCAAGCACGTCCATGTCGAGCCCGAGACGGGCCAGTGCGGCGATGTGGGCGGCGTCGGCTTCGACATCTTCGACAATGCGATTTTCCGTGACATCACCGTGGTCGGCGAAGGCGGCGAGGGTGGCATCCGGCAGGGTGTTGACCGTTTCCGGCCCGATCAGCGGCTCGACGTACATCAGGTCGAAGTAGGCCGGGTTCTTGGTGCCGGTACTGGCCCACAGCATGCTCTGCGGGCGTGCGCCCTTTTCGGCCAGCGGTGCGAAGCCGGCGCCGTGGAAGCGCGCCAGGTAGCGCTGGTAGGCTTGACGGGCGAGGGCCACGCCGGCGATGCCGCGCATGTCGAGGGCTTCCTCGGTGCCGATTTCTTCGAGCTGCTTGTCGATCAGGGTATCCCAGCGGGACAGGAAGACGCTGGCCACCGAGCGCACCTTCGACAGGTTGCCACCGGCCGCGGCCAGCTTTTCGAGGCCGCGCTGGTAGGCGCCGGCCACCGCATCCACGTGGGCGAGGGAGAACATCAGCGTGACGTTGATGCTGAGGCCTTCGCCGGTGAGGGTTTCGATGGCGCGTACGCCGGCGGCGGTGGCGGGAATCTTCACCAGCAGGTTGTCGCGGGCCACGGCCGCAGAGAGGCGACGGGCGGCCGCAACGGTGCCGGCTTCGTCGTCGGACAGGGCCGGCGACACTTCCAGGCTCACGTAGCCGGCGTCGCCCTGGCTGGCGTCAAATACCGGGCGGATCACGTCGCAGGCACGCTGCACGTCCTCGATCACCAGGCGCTCGTAGCGCTGCTCGGCCGTCAGGTTTTCGGCGCGCATGGCGTCGAGGGCCGGGCGGTAGTCCTGCCCCTCGGCGATGGCCTTGTGGAAGATCGCCGGATTGGTGGTGACGCCGGCGACGCCGTTGTCGATGTGGCGGGCGAGCTGACCTTCGTTGATCAGGGAGCGGGACAGGTTGTCGAGCCAGATTTGCTGGCCGGCGGCACGGGCGGCTTGGATCGGATTCATGGAGGCGGGCTTCGGCGTGACGGTGAGTGGGAATGATGTCGCCATTCTGGCGGAATCGGTGGGCAGATGAAAGGGATGGTGCTCAGCGCGGCGGCCAGTGGATTTCGAACTGGCCAGCCCGGCCGGTGGGACGTGCGGCACCGCCGGCAATGGCGGGCAGGCGGCCGAGAAAGGTCGGCTCGCCGCTGATGGTGCCGTCGAAGCGTGGCGTCTGGCCGTAGGGGGCTTCGCCCTGACCATTGACGATGACTTCGCCGGTCAGGGTGTGCACGCTGTAGCGAAGGTGGCCGGCCTGGGCGCTGAGGCGGATGTCGTAGTCGCCGAACTGGCGCCCCGGAAACAGGGCGCTGCGCGCGCCGCGCCACAGCAGGCGGGCTTCGCCGCTGCACTTGCCGTCGGGCGGGCAGTGCCAGCGGGGCGATTCGATGGTCAGGTCACCCTGCCAGCCGGCCCGCGCCACCGGGTGCGGAATGGGTGAAAGGGCGGTGTTGGCCGGGGCGTGGAGGGAAAACTGCGAGACGCTCAGGCCCTGGATGCCGGCCTCCACCGTACCGACCGGGGTGCCGCTGCTGGAGAAATGCCAGGCCACCGCCAGGTGCCTGAGGGCTGCGGCGTCGAAATCCCAGGCCAGCGGCAGCCACGGGCTCAGGCTGCGTCCGCCGGCATCCCGGCTGGCCAGTACGCCACGGCCATGCCACAGGCTGCCTTCGGCCTGCTGCAGGCGCAGGGCGTCGCTGGTGAAGTGGGCGACAAGGCCGTCAAGGAGGCTGGCTGGCGCCTTGGCGATCAGCAGTGCGAGGGTCAGGCACAGAAAGAGCAGGAGCTTCTTCAGCATGGCGGTTCAGGGGGCCGCGGGAAGGGCCAGAACGGCGTCGATGCTGGCCTGCACGCCTTGTTGCTGCAGCTCCATGCGCAGCACGCGCAGGCCCTGATCGTGCTGGACGGCGGCGAGCCAGGCGATGAGATCGTCGAAGCCGGCCTGACCCTTTACGTGCAGACCTTCGCCGCCGCTCTGGATGCTGAGCGCCAGCCCCCGGCTTTTGGCGCTGGCCTGGGCCATGTCGAGGAGGGCGGTGGCGGCCGGGCGCTGGGGCGCCGGTTGGGCGCGCAGACGGGTGATTTCGGTGGCCGATTCCTGCACTTGCTCAAGTTGGGCTTCGGCCCGCGGCACGGCACGGCCGAGGCGGATGCGTTCGTTGCGGCTCCAGTCGAGGGTGGTGAGCACGATGCCGATACCGACGACGGTGGCGGCCATCAGCACCAGTCGGCGTTCGCGCGGGCTGATGGCCTGCCAGGACTGCACCAGACGGGCGAGGGGGGACTGGCCGGTGACGGTTTGGGCGGTGCTCATTGCAGATTCTCCTGACGCAGGAGGAGGTGGGTGGTGGTGCCGTCCTGACGCAGGTTGGCGAGCAGGCCGCGACTGCTCAGCAGGCCGACGATGGCTTCGGCGCGGGTGGCGGCGGGGCCGCTGAGGGTCAGGTCGAGGCGACCGTCTTCGTAGCGCAGGGCGACGATGCCGCTGGCCGCGTCGGTGCCGAGGGCCTCGGCGGCCTGGGCCATCAGGGCGAGGGCGTCGTCGTCGCGCAGGAGGCCATGGCGGGCCCGTTCGAGGTTGAGCTGCTGGCGCATCTGGGCTGCCGGGGCAACCACCGGTGCGTTGGGGAAACTGCTGCGATAGACCCGTTCGATACGTTCGCCGACGCTGCCGAGGTGCTGCTTGAGCCACACCACTTCGCCGACATTGACGAGCAGCCAGACGGCCAGCGCACTACCGCCGAGGATGAGCGCCGGACGCAGGTTGCCGATCCAGGAACTGCCGCGGGTGCGATCGGCAAACTCGCCCTGCAGCAGGTTGGCGGCCTTGCGGTCGGCGCCCTGCCACCACAGGTAGGGGCTGCCGGCTTGCACGGGCGTGCCGGTTTCGCTGTGCAGGATGGCCAGATCGGGGGCTGGCGTGCCGGGAGCGCTGTGTACTTCGATATGGGCCGGTGCCGTGTTGGCGGCACGCGAGGTGGCGGCCTGCTGGGCCAGCAGCGGGATGAGGATGTCGTTGTCGAGGACCAGGCCGCTGTTCGGTCCGCTGCGCAGGATGGCGCCGCCAGCTGACAGGCTGAGCTGCCAGGCGTCGGGGCCGGCTGGCGCCGTCTGCACTTCGGCCACCACGCGGCGGGGCGGGCGGCCGATGGCGGTGAGCTGGGCGATCAGGTTGCGCAGACGGTCACGGGCGATGATCAGCACGCCAGCCAGGTCGCGCTCGCCGTCATCGGCCGGACGGCGGTGGCTGACGGTCAGGTGCTGGGTGTCCGGGTCCTTGAGCAGCCGGTCTTCGAGGGCGTAGGCCAGGAGGCGCGGCAGGTCGCGGCGGGCGCTGCGTGGCAGCGGGACTTCGAGCCACAGGCACTGGGGGCCGGTGAGGACGACTTCGCACTCGGCGGCGGCCGGCCAGTGGCGAGGCTCGGAATGGCCTTCTTCAATGCGTTGGTCGTCAGGCCCGAGGAGCACCCACGGGCAGTCTGGCCGGGTTGGCCATTGTTCGTCGATGGCGAGGAGGAGGCGGGTCATAACAGTTTCTGCCAAACGATGGTGGGCCAGTTCTGGCTGCGGTCCAGCAGCACTTCCATGCGCACCATGGACACGCCGAAGCGGGCCCGCCCGGTAGCCAGGAAGTAGGTGCTGGTGGTGGCCAGAGTGGTGGTGTCGGGGGCGACGTCGGAAGCGGGCAGGCGGGCGCTGAAATCGGCCACGTCCTTGAACCAGGCCCGGTTGCGCTGAACGATCAGGACTCGGGCGGCGTCGAGGGTGAGGCCGGCCACGGCGGCGGCGAGCACTTCGGCGGGGGCGGTGTTGACGTTGACCCGGGTGCTGGCAGTGCCGACCGGCAGGGTGGAGACGAAGGGGCTCAGGCGGGCCACCAGGTCGGGGCTGAAGCCGCGTACCTGGGTCAGTTCGGAAACGGCCACGAGGGGGCCGTTGGCGGGTCGGCGGGCCGGCGTCTGGGCGCCGTACCAGGACGATTCGGCCCCCCCTGGCAGGCGCGGCGTGTCATTGGTGTCGAGCCAGTCGAGCAGCGCTGCGCTGAGGTTGAGGGCCTCCGCTTCACCGATGCCGACCAGACTGAGGAGGCGGCGGAACTGTTCGAGTTCCAGCAGGTTGGGGCCGTCGGCCTGGACCAGGTTGTTGAGGTTGATGCGCCCGGAAAGATCCTGCAGTTCGCCGCTGACTTCGCCTTCTTCCACCGGGGTCGGTGGCACCTTGACAGCCCACGCTTCGCCCAGATGATCGACCTGGGTGGTGCGGGCGTCCTCGGCCAGCACGTTGCGGGCCCAGTCCACGGCGCCGCGGGCCAGTTGGCGGGCCTGGGCCTGGTCGTGGCGGCCGATGATCTGGTCCATCGCCACGCCGAGATCACCGACGGCCGCGGCGGCGAGGCCGGCGACGAGGGTGACCGTGAGCAGGGCGAGGATCACCGCCGCGCCTTTCTGGCGGCGCGATGGAGGGGCGTGGGACGGGCGTCGGGGCTGCATCAGCGGAGGGAAATCATGCGCGTGATGGTGCCTGTGTCGGGCAGGTCGATTTCGAGGATCACTGCGTCGGGCAGGGCGTTGCGGCGGTCGGATGGAGGCCAGGCGTCGAGGCGGATGTTCTTTTGCAGGAAGCGCCAGCGCAGGTCGCGGACGTTGTCGAGCAGCGGTTCGGCGGTGGGCTGGCCGATGGCGTCGCGGCCGCTCCAGCGCAGCCATTCGAGATGGCCGTCGACAAGGCGGAAGCCGACTCGGCGTACCCCGCGGGTGTCGTCGAGGCGCAGGAACTGGAATTCCGGGCCCCCCCCGCTGGCGGCGCGTCCGAGGATCATCGCCGGGGCGGTGTTTGTGGTCGGTGTGTCTGTGGTGCGCTGGTCGGCGGGGGAGACCGCCTGCAGCAGGTCGGTGTCGATACGCTGCAGGGTGCGGCCGATGGCGCGCCAGCGCACGAAGTTCTCTTCGAGGCGGGCGCGGCTGGTGCTGATTTCGGCCAGGGCGCGGTAGGACAGCACGCCGAGGATGGCGAAAATGGTCAGGGCGACCATCAGCTCAATGAGGGTCAGGCCGCGCTGGCGTGTGCTGCGGCGGGTCATTGCAGCGGCCGGGCCACGTAGCCGCTGAGGCGGGCGATGGCGTGTGCGTCCGAGGCCTCGCTGTAGACGCTCACGTCCACCCGGCGGAACAGCGGGTTGGCGGTGCTCTTGACCTCCTCGCGCCAGCGGTAGGTGCGCCCGGCCTGGTCGGCGCTGCCTTCGCTGGTGCCGGGAGCGGGCCAGGCCTGGGTGGCGCGCAGTTCGGCCAGGCGGTTTTCAGCGACCCAGTCGCCGATCAGGCGCTCGCGCAGTTCGGCGGACGACTGGGCGGTGACGCCCATGGCGCGAAAGGCGGCGCTCAGGGCGATGGCCAGGATGGCCAGGGCGACGAGGGTTTCCAGCAGCGTGAAGCCGCGCGCCCGGCGCATCATGAAGAGATGCGCCCCGGCATGTCGAGGATGACCTCGCCATTGGCCTTGCCGCGCAGGCGTGCTTCGCCGGTGGGGGTGGCGACGCGCAGTTCGTATTCGGGGGTCTGACTGCCGAATTGCAGGCGCGGGCTGGTGGCTTCGATCTGGCCGTCGAGGCGCAGGCCGGCCCACGACAGGCCGCCGGGCAGGGTGCGTTCGGTGAACACCGGCGGATCGTTGAGGGGCCGCCAGTTGTCGTCCGGATCGAGGGCCGAGAAGCGGTAGCCGTCGGGCAGCAGTTCGATGGCGATCGGCCGGCCGCGCACGATGGCCCGGTCGGCGGTGGCTTCGAGGACCAGGCGCAGGCGCCTGAGGGCCTGGTCGGCATCCCGGCCGCGCAGGCTGTCGAGGCCGATGCTGATGCCGGTGGCCATCACGCCCATGATCACCAGCACCACCATGATTTCGATCAGGGTGAAGCCGGCGTTGCGGTGGGCGGGATGGCGGGGCCGAAGCATTGAGGCTCAGAGGCTCCAGGAGCCGATGTCGGCGTCGAAGCCTTCTCCGCCGGAGACGCTGTCGGCGCCGAAGCTCATCACGTCCACTTCGCCCTTGAGGCCGGGGATCACGTACTGGTAGGGCTTGCCCCACGGGTCCATGGGCAGCTTGTCGAGGTAGGACTTCCAGTTGTCGGGCACCGGCGCGGCGGTGGGCTTGGTGACGAGAGCCTGCAGGCCCTGCTCGGCGCTGGGGTAGCGGCGGTTGTCGAGCTTGTAGAGCTTGAGCGCCTGCA
This sequence comes from Zoogloea oleivorans, assembly GCF_008107625.1. Taxonomy (GTDB): domain Bacteria; phylum Pseudomonadota; class Gammaproteobacteria; order Burkholderiales; family Rhodocyclaceae; genus Zoogloea; species Zoogloea oleivorans. The sequence continues at coordinate 102,059 of NZ_SDKK01000010.1, read as the reverse complement.
TGACGGCGGAGATGTCCTGCTTGGCGGCGACGACCCGCGCTTCGTCCGGGCGGCTCATGACCTTGGGCACCACCAGGGCGGCGAGTACGCCGAGGATGACGATCACGACCATCACTTCGATCAGGGTGAAGCCGCGGCTGCGGCGAGGTGTGTTGCGCATGGTTCTTCCTTATTTCATCAGGGTGTTCATGTCGATGATCGGCTGCATCACGGCCATCACGATGAGCAGCACGAAGCCGCCCATGGCGAGGAGCAGGATGGGTTCGAGCAGCGCGGTGAGCGTGGCGGTGCGGTTTTCGAGTTCGGCCTGCTGGAGCTTGGCGGCCCGATCGAGGAGTTCGTCGATGCGCCCGGTGGCTTCGCCGTTGGCCAGCATGTGGATCAAGAGCGGCGGAAACTGGCGGCTGGCACCGAGGGCCTTGGACAGCGGTTGGCCTTCGCGGACGCGTTCGGCAGCGATGCCTACCGCGTCGGCCAGAGGCAGGCGGCTGATGACCTGGCGGCCGGCGTCGAGGGCGGCGAGCAGGGGCACGCCGCTGCCGGCGAGGATGGACAGGGTGCTGGCGAAACGGGTGGCGTCGAGGGTGCGCAGATGCCGGCCGAGGAAGGGCAGGCCGAGCAGCCAGGCGTCCCAGCGGCGCTTGACGTGGATGTCGCGCAGGGCGGCGCGGGCAGTGAAGACGGCGCCAATGAGGAGCAGCGCAGCCAGCCAGCCCCATTCGCGCAGCAGGGCACTGACGACGATCAGCGCGCGGGTGAGGAAGGGCAGGGTCTGCTTGCCCTGCTGGAAGACCGAGATGACTTGCGGTACCACGTAGGTCATCAGGCCGACGATGACCAGCAGCGCGACGCTGGCGACGATGGCCGGGTAGAGCAGGGCCTGCAGGGTCTTGGTGCGCAGGGCGTGGCTGCGGTCGAGGTAGTCGGCCAGCTGGTTCATGACCTTGGCCAGCTCGCCGGATTTTTCACCGGCCGCCACCGAGGCCCGGTACAGCGTGGAGAAGGCCTGCGGGTAACGGTCGAGGGCCGCGCGCAGGCTGTAGCCGGCGAGGATCTCTGAGCGCACGCCGGCCAGCAACTGGCGGGTGGCTTCGGTTTCGGCCTGTTCGATGAGGGCGGCGAGGGCTTGCTCGACGGTCAGGCCGGAGGCCAGCAGGGTGGCCCACTGGCGGGTCAAGAGGGTGAGATCGGCGTCGCGCAGCTTGCGGCGCACCGACTTGCTGCCGGCGCTGCCCTGGGTGACGCTGGCGACTTCGAGCGGAAACAGGCCGCGCTCGCGCAGCAGGCCGCGGGCGGCCTTGCCGGTGTCGGCTTCGAGGACGCCGGCGGATTCCTTGCCGGCGTTGTCGAGCGCACGGTAGCGAAAGGCGGTCATGGGTGCTCAGCGCAAGGTGTGGTCAATCCCGCGTCACCCGCAGCAGCTCTTCGGCCGAGGTGATGCCGTCGGCCATCAGCCGATAGCCGTCGTCGCGCAGGCTGTGGGCGCCCTTCTGACGGGCGTGGGCACGCAGGTCGGCTTCGTCGGCGGCGGTGTGGATGAGGCGTTGCAGGGCGTCGTCGGAAACCATCAGTTCGTAGATGCCGGTTCGCCCGGCGTAGCCGGTGCGTGTGCATTCGGGGCAGCCGGGGGCGTGCCACAGTCGGGCCGGGGTGTCGGGGCCGAGGAGTTCGCGGTCGGCAGCGGTGGCCGGCTCGGAGGTACGGCACACCGGGCACAGTTTGCGCACCAGGCGCTGGGCAAGTACGCCGCGCAGGGTGGAGGCGAGCAGGAAGGGTTCGACGCCCATGTCCACCAGCCGGGTGACCGCCGAGGCGGCGTCGTTGGTGTGCAGGGTGGCCAGCACCAGGTGGCCGGTGAGGCTGGCCTGGACGGCGATCTGGGCGGTTTCGAGGTCGCGGATTTCACCGATCATGATCACGTCCGGATCCTGCCGCAGGATGGCGCGCAGGGCCTTGGCGAAGGTGAGCTCGATCTTCGGATTGACCTGGATCTGGCCGACGCCGGGCAGGTCGTATTCGACCGGGTCTTCGACGGTGACGATGTTGCGGCTCTTGGCGTCCATGCCCTGCAGTGCGGCGTAGAGCGTGGTGCTCTTGCCGGAGCCGGTGGGGCCGGTGACGAGGAGGATGCCGTGGGGCTCCTTGAGGAGTTCGGCAAAGGGCGCGACGGTGTCTTTGGCCATGCCCAGGCTGTCGAGGCTGCGCTGACCGCTGCCCTTGTCGAGCAGGCGCAGCACGATGCGCTCGCCGTGGGTGGTGGGCAGCGTGGATACGCGCACGTCCACCTGGCGGCCGGCCAGGCGCAGGGCGATGCGGCCATCCTGGGGCAGGCGCTTTTCGGCGATGTCGAGGCTGGCCATGATCTTGATCCGCGAGGCCATGGCGGCGTGCAGGGCCCGGTGCGGCTGGGCTACGTCGACCAGCACGCCGTCGCGGCGAAAGCGCACCACGGAGTTCTTCTCGTAGGGTTCGATGTGGATGTCGCTGGCCTGCTGGCGCACGGCCTGGGTCAGCAGGGCGTTGATCATGCGGATGATCGGCGCGTCGTCCTGGGTGTCGAGAAGGTCTTCGACGGTCGGCAGCTCGGTCATCAGCTGGGTGAGGTCGACCTCCTGGCCGACGTCGTCGACCACGGCGGCGGCGTTGCCGTCGGCGCCGGAATAAGCTTCGGAAATGCGGGCTTCGAAGGCGGCGCGCGAGACGCTCTCGATGTGCAGTGGCACGCCGAGGTTGCGGCGCACTTCGGCGAGGGCCGACAGATCGGCCCCTTCGCGCAGGATCAGCTCGGCGTGCTCGGCGCTCCGGGCGGCGACGAGAATGCCGTGGGCCTTGGCAAAGGCGTAGGGCAGGGCCGGCGTGCTCATCGGGTGTTGCTGGCGGTGGGCTCGACCGGGGCCGCGGCGGCCGGAGCTGGTGCGGCAGCCGGCGGGGTGACGGGTTGCTCGCGTGGTGGGTAGAAGGGCACGGCCGGCGGCGGGCTGCCGACGGGCGGCAACTGGGGCGGGGTGGTCTCGCCGCGCATCAGGGCGTCGACTTTGTCGATGGCCTGCTGCTGGCCGATGACGTAGTTGTAACGGTCGGCGGAAATGCCCTGAATGCTGGCTGCGTCGCGCAGGATGACCGGGCGCAGGAAGACGATCAGGTTGGTCTTGCCGCGCTTGCGCGTGTCGTAGCGGAAGAAGGCGCCGAGGTAGGGAATGTCGCCCAGCACGGGGACTTTTTCCTGGCCGCCACTGTAGGTGTCCTCGACGAGGCCACCGAGGGCGATTACCGCGCCGTCGTCCACCAGCACGGTGGATTCGATGGAGCGCTTGGTGGTGGTGGGGCCGTAGGTGGCCGACGAGGTGGAGTCGATCACCGCCGAGGCTTCCTGGTAGATCTGCAGGCGCACCGTGCCGCCTTCGGAGATCTGCGGCTTGACCTTCAGCGTCAGGCCCACGTCCTTGCGTTCGACGGTGGTGAACGGGTTGGCGGTGGCGCCGCCGGTGGCGGTGGCGTAGGAACCGGTGGGGAAGGGCACGTTCCTGCCGACGACGATCTTGGCTTCCTCGTTGTCGAGGGTGACCAGGTTTGGCGTGGACAGGATGTTGGCGCGGCTGTCGGATTCGAGCAGGCGGGCCAGCAGGTTGAGGTTGGCGATCTGCTTGCCGCCGACGCTGATGGTGCCGCCACCAAGAATCAGGTTGAGGCCGTTGCCGGGCAGTGTCGTTCCGCTGCTGGAGGCCAGGCTGGTGGCCAGACTGAGCACGTTGTTGCCGCCGGAGCTGAAGCTGGTGCCGCCATATACGCCGGTGGAGCCGATCTTGCCGGCCTGCCACTGGATGCCGATCTCGGCGGCTTTTTCGGTGCTGACTTCGGTGATCAGGGCTTCGACGTAGACCTGGGCGCGGCGCTTGTCGAGCTGGTCGATGACCTTGCGGATGTTGTTGTAGATGGCATCCGGCGCCGTGATGATCAGCGAGTTGGTCATCGGATCGGCCTGGACGATGCCATTGCCGCCGGTGTTGCCGGACGTGTTGCTGCTGAAGGACGGGGTGGTGCCGGTGCCGCCGGTGGTCTGGCTGCCGGTGCCGGTGCCGGTGCCGGTGACGCCGGTGCTGGTGGTGCTTGAGCCGAAGCTGGTGCTGCTGCCGGTGGTTTGCCCGGCGTTGCCCGCTTCTCCCGTCAGTACCGCGCGCAGGGTCTGGGCGACCTTGGTGGCTTCGGCGTTCTTCAGGTAAACCACGTGGATGTTGCCGGCGGCGCCGGGTTGATCGAGGTTGGCGACCAGTTGGCGCACGGCGTTGAGCTTGGACGGATTGTCGGAGCGCACCAACAGGCTGTTGGTGCGCGGATCGCCGATTACCGTGATGCGCTGGCTGGCGTCGCCGGCCACGCCGCCGCCGGTGCTGATGCCGCCACTGCCGTCATTGAGCAGGCGGGTGACGGTCTGGGCGAGATCAAGGGCCGAGGCGTGCTTGAGCGGAATGACCCGCATGTCGGCCTGGGGTACGTCGATGGATTCGACGATCTGGGCGATGCGCCCGATGTTTTCGGCGTAGTCGGTGACCACCAGGGAGTTGTTGCCCGGGTAGGCGGTGACCGTGTTGTTGGGCGACACCAGCGGGCGGATCACCGCGACCAACTGGCTGGCCGATTCGTGCTTGAGATTGAAAACCTGGGTGGTCAGGCGGTCGCCGCCGCCAGCGCCATTGCCCTTGCCGACCGGCACGGCGTGCAGCTTGGCGTCGGCTTCGGGGACGATCTTGGTGATGCCCTGGCCTTCAATGGCGGCGTAGCCCTGCAGGCGCAGCGCAGAAAGCAGGATCGGGTAGGTCAGGTTGCGGGCTACCGGGCGGGCCGTGACGATGTTGAGGGTGCCCTTGACCCGCGGGTCGACGACAAAATTGCGCCCGGAAATCTTCGAGATGGCCTGGATTACCGCGCCGATGTCGGCATTCACGAAGTTGAGGGAGACGGGCTCGCCGACAGCCGCAGGCGCGTCGTTCCCGGAGCCGGCTGCGATGGCCGGCAGCGGCAAGGCAAGGGTCGCGGCGACGGTGGTGGCAAGGCTGGCGGCGAGGAGCCGGCGGGCGAACCCCGGGCTGCGGCGGGCAGATTTCATTGGCTGGGGACGGGTTGTGCCGGGAAGCCGGCAGGGAAAGGACGTTGAGCGGAGTCGGGCGCGCCACTGGCGTCGCCATTGAAATTCTGGGCTGGCGGCATTGCGCTCATGCCAGAGGCCGGGGGGGCGCCGCCTGGCGCTTCGGTATTGCCGCGCTCGGCGAGTTTGACGGTTTGACGCAGGCCGCCGGTGGCGATCTCGATGCTGTCGCCCTTGACGAGGGCGAGGCTGACGCCGGGCTGGATGTCCTGCCCTTCGACGACGCCCTGCTGGGCTCCGCCATCGATAGAAACGATGGCCCAGCCGGGGCGCCCGTTGCTGCCGGTGACCACCGCTTGCAGGGTGTAGCGGCTGGGCGCGGCGACAGCGGCGGGGGCCATGGGGTCGCCCGCCGCGGATTGCCCCATCAGGTGCCGACTGGCGATGGCCAGGGCGGCAGCCTGCGGGTCGGCCAGGCTGGCCACGGGCAGGGCCGGCGCGCGCGGTGCGCTGAAACGCCAGAACAGGTCAGCCGCTACCCAGGCCGCAATGGCCAGGGCGCAGCCCCAGGCCAGCAGGGGGCCGAGGCGCATGGCGCGCTGCCAGGGAAGGCGGGTCAGGTCGAAGCGTTCGGAGAGATTCATCGGCGGCGCTGCACAAAAGACCGTCAATGTTATCCGGCCTGTGTTACGGACGAAAGCTCTGTGATGTCGCAGGATGTTTTAGCGCCGGATTTGCGGCCGGCGCCGGGGGGCTTCAGGCCGATATGCCAACGGTAAGGGAGGCGCTGTAGCCGTTGCTGACGGAGCCGCTGATGGCGGCCATCTGCAGCGTGGTGCCGTCGCTGAAGACGTTGTCGGTAGCGTAGCTGATGCTGGCCAGGTTGGCGGCACTGGCGCTGTAGCCGCTGCTGGCATACACCTCGTTGAGGGTGGCGAGGGGAAAGGTGAGCTGCGATGTCCTGATCTTGCCGGCAGCGCTGGTGGCGCTGGCGAGGCTGGGGTAGATCTCGAAGTGCACGTGGGGCATCCGTCCGTCGTAGCAGCCGGGAAAGACGGTCAGGAAGGTGACGCTGCCGTTGCTGTCGGTGACCTGCACGCCGCGCAGGTAGTTTTCGGCGCTGATGCCGCTGCTGTACATCGAGTACTGGCCAGCCTGATTGCAGTGCCACAGGTAGATGGCGTAGCCGGAGAGATCGGCACAGTTGGTGGCGGTATTCACCAGCCTGAGGGTGAGGGTGAGCGGAAGGCCGCTGGCCACGCCACTGGCGCCGGCAATGCTGGTGCGGATGTCGCTGCGCACGATGCCGGGCAGGCTGAGGGCGTTGGCAATGCCGTTGCTGTTGTAATTGGCGCCGTCGCCGGGATAGGGGCCGGCGGTTTCTTCGGGAATGATCGCGCAACGGGTGCCGGGCGATGAATAACTGATGTTGCCAATGCTGACTTCCACGCTGCCGCCGCAACCGGCCAGCGGTGCGACTGTCCCGGCAAGGAGCCAGCGCAGGGCCTGGCGGCGGTCGGTGCTGGTCTTCAGGAGGGTCTCCAGGTTGTGAGCGTGTTTTTCCATGGGAACTCCGGAGCTTGGGAGAGAGCAGGAGAGGCGTGTGTTAAGGCTGCCGAAGGGCGCGCAGGGCTTCGGGGAGTGCGGAGGTCCATCGGAGGGCATCGAGCACGCTGGCGAATTCTCCGTCCAGCGGGGCGATCAGGTCGAGTGGTGTGCCGCTGACCGGATGGACGAGCTGCATCCGTGCGCAGGCCAGCAGCATCCGGTGGCTGTTGAAGAGTTGCTGGAAGAGGCGGTTGTGGCGGCCCTTGCCGAAGGTGGCATCGCCGATGATGGGGTGGGCAATGTGCTTGAGGTGGCGGCGAATCTGATGGCGCCGGCCGGTGTGGGGCGTCAGTTCGACCAGGGCGTAGCGGCTGGTGGGGTAGCGGTCCACCTGATGCGGAAGTTCGCAGGTGGCCAGGCGGCGAAAGTCGGTGACGGCCGGCTGGGCTTCTTCGGACGTGCGTTCGCCAACCCACTCGGCGTCGTCACGTTGGCGGGTCAGGGCATGGTCGATGCGGCCGGCTTCGTCCGGATGGCCACGCACCACGGCGAGGTAGGTCTTGGCGACTTCCTGGCGTTCGAACTGCCCGCCGACGGCGCGGGCGGTTTCCTTGTCGAGCGCAAACAGCAACACACCGGAGGTGCCGCGATCAATGCGGTGGGCTGGATACACGTGGCGGCCGATCTGGTCGCGCAGCAACTGGACGGCAAAACGCGTCTCGTGGCGGTCGAGCATGCTGCGATGGACGAGCAGGCCGGAAGGCTTGTGGATGGCGACGAGGTGTTCGTCGTGGAAAAGAATGGGGAGCATGGGGCGGGATGGTAAACCGGCTGGGCCGCCGGTGTTGCATCTACCACCCGGATTCGCGGATCAGCACCCCGGTGGCGCTGCGCAGATAACGGCCGAGCAGGGATTCGCCCTGGCCGTGAATGGTGACCGTGCCACGGGTGACATGGAGGCCGCCCGGTCGGGTTTCGGCTTCGAGGGTGACGCGAAACACGGAACGTTCGGTGAGCAGGCGGTGGTCCTGCTGACGGACCAGGATGTGGCCGCCGTGCAGGGTGGCGAGGGGCGCGTCGGGCAGTTCGTGGACGGCGTCGCTGTCGATGGCCGTGACCCGCAGCGCGATGGCCGGCATGCCGGGTGTTTCGGGAAAGAAGCGCCCGCTGTCGCCGAGCCGCACGCGGCCAAGCTCCTGCTCTTCGAGATAGGTGTCGACGCGCCAGCGGGTCGGGTCTACCAGCGTGGCCAGCGGGGCCGACTTGCCGACCCAGTCGCCGGCTTGCAAGTCGGCTTGCGGATCCACCCACACGCCGTCGAAGGGGGCTGCCGGGGTAAGCCGGGCCTGTTCAGCGGCGTTGCCCTGGGCTTCTTCGGCCAGGCGACGGCGCTCTTCACGCAGTAGCGGCAGTTCGGCATGGGTTTCCGGATTCACGGCGGCCATGTCGAGCTGGCGGTTGAGCCGGGCGGTGCGTGCGGCGATGGCCTGGGCACGGGCTGCGAGTTCGGGCGAACTGAGCATCAGCAGCGGCGTGCCGGCCTTGATGGCGGTGCCGTGGGGCGGCAGGGCCGACTCCAGGCGGGCGGCTGCCGGGCTGTAAAGCGCGTAGCTGCGCTCCGGCTTGAGCAGGCCCTGGCCTTCGACGATGAAGTCGAGGGGCAGGATGCCGGCAACCAGCAGGGCGCCGCCGGCCAGCAGCCAGCGGCGTCCGCGTGCGCTGTGGCGGATTTGCGGCCAGCGCTTGTGCCATTCAGCGATTTCGTTCTTGAAAGGCATCAGGATGAACCAGGCGATTTCGACGGCGAACAGGAAGACGCCGAGTAGTTTGAAAAAGTAGTTGTAGACCAGCAGCGCAATGCCGAGAAAGAGCACCAGCCGATAGATCCAGGTCAGCCAGGCGAAGCCGATCAGGAAGCGTTCCCGTGGGGCGGGCAGGCTTTCCGGCTTGTCTTCGCCCAGTGCAAACAGCAATTCGCGCATTTTCCAGCGCGCCAGGGCGAAGGCCCGCGTGTGCAGGTTGGGGGTGTCGAGCCAGTCGGCAAGCAGGAAGTAGCCGTCGAAGCGCAGGAAGGGGCTGGCGTTGATGGCGACGGTGGCGATCCAGCTGGTGGTGGCGAGGAGGAAAGCTGCGCCCCGTGCGCTCCCGTCGGGCAGCAGGGCCCAGGCCAGCGTGGCCCAGGCGGCGATGATGAGTTCGGTGAGCACGCCGGCGGCGCCGACCTTGAGGCGGTCCTGGCGGCGCGGGAGTTTCCAGGCGTCGTTGACGTCCGTGTAGGCCACCGGCCACATCACCAGGAAGGCAATGCCCATGCTGGGGACGCGGCAGCCCAGGCGCTTGGCGGTGAAGGCATGGCCGAGTTCGTGCAGGAGCTTGACCCCGACCAGCACCGCCAGGTAAGCCTTGGCGCCGTTCCAGTTGAGGGTGTCCACCAGCGTGGCGCTGAAGTGTTCCCACTGGCGCAGCACGCCGAGGCTGCCGAGGATCAGAGCCAGCAGCGTGAGGCGCAGGAAGGTCGGGCGGAACAGGACGTCCACCACCGGTGCCATGCGCTCCAGCCACAGGTCGGGTCGCCACAGGGGCAGGCGGAAAAACAGGTAGTGGTGGAGCAGCCAGGTCCAGGCCGACTGATGGCGGGCGGCGTCGGCGCGGCGCAGGCGCTGGGTGTCGGCGCTGCCGGTGCATTGCAGCAGCTCCGAGCGGGCGAGGAATTCGAGTACGCCTTCCACGTCCTGGCCGTCCACCTCGAGCGGGGCTTCTGCGCTGACCTCGGCGGCGATGCGTTGCGGGTCGCCGGCGTGCCAGTGGCTGAGGATCAGGAAGGTTGGCCAGTCGATGCGGAAGAAGCGGTTGCTGACCGGGTCCTGCAGCGTCCACGTGGGGGCGCCGTTGGCCGCCGGCGGACCGGCGTGCAGGCACAACTCTTCGCGCAGGGCGGGCAGGGGCATGAGGCTACAGCCCGACGAACTGGCGGGCGGCGGCGAGGGGCCGGCGCAGCAGCCACCAGGCCAGCGGCACGTAGTTGCCGGACACCTTGACCGTGCCTTTGAGGCCGATGCGCGGGCGCGGCGAGCCTTCCGCCAGATCGGCGCGCAGGCGGTAGGCGAAGCTGCCGTCGGGGCGCTGCTGGGCTTCATGGGCCACGTAACGCAGGTGCGCTTCGACCGGGTCGAGGGGCGAGGTGTTGAGGTAGAGCTTGACCGGTGCGCCCGGGGCGAGTTCGATGGCATCCCCGAGGGCCAGCCAGGCTTCGAGTTCTTCGTCGCCTTCGGTGGCGAGGGTGGCCAGGCGCTCGCCGGTGACCACCGGGCGGCCGATCCATTCGGAGGGCGCGCTCATCAGCACGATGCCGTCGGCCGGGGCGGTGAGCGTGGCGCGCTCGCTTTGCTGGCGCAGGTAGCCGACTTCGGCTTCCTTTTCGCCGATGCCGCCCTGTACGGTGGCCAGGCGGCTCTTGCTCTTGGCGTCGAAAAGGGCTTGCTGGGCTTGCTGGCGGTATTCGGTCTGTGATGTGGCGAGGGCCTGGGAGGCCACTGCCAGGCGGGCGTCGAGACTGGCCCGATCGAGCGCAAAGAGTTGTGCGCCGGCCTTGACCCGCTGGTTGGGTTGCACCAGCACCTGGTCCACGACGCCGTCCATCGGGGCGCGGATCACATGCGGGTGGGCCGGCACCAGTTCGCCGGGGGCGAGCACCGACAGGCGTACCGGAAAGACCAGTGCCACGCCAACGGCCAGCACGTAGGGCAGGCGCTTTTTCTGGCGCAGGCTGGCGAGGGTATGAGGGAGCTGGCCGGGCGAGAGGGCGCGGGCGTGGGCGCGGATGTCCAGTACCTGGCGGGTCGTGGCGGCCAGTCGGGACGACATGTTGCTGCCGGTACGTGCGTGCCAGGCATGCTGCCAGATGCCGATCCATTCGGCGAGGAGGGTGATTTCTGCTTCGTGCCAGGCGTCGTCACGGGCCAGCAGCAGCCCGCCGCCGGTCTGCCCGTCGGGGCCGGTGAGCGGTAGCCACAGGCCGTGAGCGGGCAGCCACTCTTCCCACTCGGCGGCCATGTGGTCTGGCAGATCGCAGGGCTGCGGCTGGAAGGGCTGGCTGCCGGCCTTTTCGGCGAGGATCGGGCACAGGCTGCCGAGCCACTGTACGTAAGGGGCATTGAGGTCGGGCTGGCTGATGCCGGACAAGGTCGTCACGCCCCTGTCGCGCAGCCACAGGGCGGCCTGGCGGTAGGGGGCGAGCTGAAAGCTCTCGTTGGCGACGATGAAGCCCAGCTCTGCCGGCTCGGTCGCGTTGCGGGCGCGGCAACCGAGCAGGTGCAGGGTGGCCAGACCGCTGTGGCTGGATGTGTCGACGTGGGTTAAATGGATTTCGCTCATTGCCGGTTTCAGGACGTTGCTGCCGGGGCCTTGCGGGCCGGCAGCTGACGGGCCTGTTCAATCAGGCGCTCACGTTCGGTGATCTGGGCGCCGCGGCCGGCCAGGCGCAGCTGGGTGCTGAAGCCGGCCCGGCCTTCCAGACGAGGCTGGTTGCGGGCGGGGTCGGTGGCGCTGGAGCTGGAGCGGATCACCTTGCCGTCCTCGCCGACGCGGATGCGGAACACCACTTCCACCTGGTTGCCGTTCTGGTCGCGGGCAATTACGCGGATTTCCACGTCGCCGCTGAAGCCGGCTGGCGCGGTGCCGCGGAAAACGCCCATGCGCGGGTCGAACTGCAGCCAGCCGGGGAGCGGCCGGCCGTCGCTGCGGGCAATGGTGAGGTTGATGATGGCGTCCTGCCGGGAGTGGGCAAAGGCGTCGTTGGGGATGGGAACTTCGAAGTTGCGGCCGTTCTGTTCAATGACGACATCCGGAATGCCGCGATTGACCACCAGTGTTGCGGCGTTGCTGGCGGCATTGTCACTGCTGCCATCCGCGGTGCGCAGGACGACGATCGGGAAGCCTTCCGAGCGGGTGCGAATGCCGAAGTCGCCGGGGGCCTGATCGGCGACGGTGAGCAGGCTGGAAAGCTGCCTGTCGCCGGTGGGGTCGTTGTGGATCGGATCGAGGTTGATCGTGCTGGCCGGGGTGACCAGTGTCAGCGGAGCGTCGACCAGGGTGACGGCGGGGGCACTGGCAGGGGGGGGCGGGGCCGTCGGCGTCGGAGCCACGGTGGGCAGTTCGGCGGGCTGCATCGGGCGGTGTGGCGGTACGTCTGCCACCTTGAGTTCGTTGCTGCCGGTATCGGTGCTGACATTGCCGGCTGCGTCGACAAGGCTGGCGACAATCGAGTAGGTGCCGACGGGCAGGGCATTGGCGGCCGGGATGCGCAGGGCCCAGGTGTTGCCGGTGAGCGTGAGGTGACCGTCGCCGACAGTGTAGGTGAGGCCATTGACCGTGACGCGCAGGGTTTCTCCAGCGCCGACGCTGGCGCTGCCGGTAATCGTCGGGGTGTTGCTGGTGGTGTCGAGGGTGTTGACGGTCGGCACCTCGGGAGGCGTGGTGTCGAGCGTGACGGCACGGCTTTCGGCTGGCCCGGACAGATTGGCGACGATGTTGGTGACGCGGGCCTGGATCGTCCAGTTGTCGATATGGGCGCTGGGGTCGGCGGCCTGCCAGGCGGTGCCGTCGGTGCTGGCACGAACCCAGGTGTTGCCGCCGTCGAAGGAGAGTTCCACGGCTTCGTCGGCGCCTAGCGGGGCGCTGAGCGTGCCGTTTACGGTGCGGCCAGCGCTACCGTCGGCGGTGATGAAGTCGCTTGCCGATTCGCCGCTGTCACGGCTCATGGCGCCGATGGCGATGGTCTGGGTTGGCCGGCTGCCCTCGGGCACGTCGGTGACTGTGACGGTAATGGTCTGTTCGGCAGTGTGGCCGACGCTGTCGGTGGCGCGCACCGTGACCAGGTAGGTGTTGCTGCCGGCCGTGCTGCCGTCGCCCGGGGCTTCGAAGTCGGGGGCGGCCTTGAAGCTCAGGCTGCCCGTGGCGGGATCGAGTTCGAAGAGGGCGGCGTCCTCGCCGCCGACGATTTGCCAGGTGACGGCTTTGCTGGCGCCGAGGGTGGCGACGGTGCTGGCGTTCTCCGGGATCGATGCGGCACTGACGGCATCGCCGGCAGTGCCGGACGGGCCGCTGATGAGCGGGACAACTTCGTCGACGTTGGTGACGGTGACGGTGATCGTCTGGGTGGCAACGTTGCCGTTGCCGTCGGTGGCCTTCACCTGCACGACGTAGGTGTTGTTGGCGGGCGTGTCACCGAGGTCCGTCGGGGCTTCGTAGTCGGTGGCGGTGGCGAAGGCGAGCTTGCCGTCGCTGTCGATCACGAACCTGGCCGCGTCATCGCCGGCGAGGGCCCAGGTAACGGGTTCGTTGGCGCTGAGGGTGGCGATGGCGGTGGTGTTTTCGGTGATGGCGGTGGTGCTGGTGGCTGCACCGGCGGCGCCGGACGGGCCGGTGATGAGCGGCGGGTCGAGATCTGCGTCGGCGACGCTGAGGGTGCGAGTGGTGATGGTGCTGTCGGCGCTGCCGTCATTGACCGTGAAGCTGACGGTGCGGTCGGTGGTGTCGGGTGTGTCGGCGCTGTTGGTGTAGGTGACGCTGCGCAGGGCGGCCTGCCACTGGGCGAGGGTGGCGGTGGCACCGCTGGAGGTGAGGGTCAGCACACCGGTGCCGGCGTTGTAGCTGGCGCTGATGTTGCCCATGGTGCTGCCGTCATTGGTGAAGGCGAGGCTGTCTTCCGCAGCATGGAGATTGCCGGTGATGGCAACCGTGGCACTGGCGAGGGTGGCGTTGTCCACATCGGTAACGGTGAGGCTGCTGTCGATGGCGACCGGGCCGGCACCTTCGATGAAGGCTTGCGTGCCCGCGCTGGTGGTCACGGCGGGTGGGTCGTTGACGGCAGTGACGAGCAGGCTGACGGTGATGCTGTCGGCCTTGGCGCCGCCACTGCCGGTGTTGCCGCCATCGTCGATGTCGACGGTGAGGGTCACGCTGCTGGTGGCGTTGCTGGCAGTGGTGAAGCTGACTGCACTGGCGGCGATGAAGGTGTTGATGTTGGCGACGCTGCCGGTGAGGGTCAGTGCGCTGGCGGTGCCGCTGACGGTGACGCCGCTGCCGGAGGTGGCCGCGAGGCTGCCGCTGGCGACGCTCAGGGTGACGGTGACGCTGCTGCTGCCGGCGTCCACGTCGGTGAAGCTGATGCCGGTGAGGGCGCCGGCGACATCTTCGGTGACGGCGATGCTGGCCGGGGCGGTGATGCTTGGGGCGTCGTTGACGGCAGTGACGCTGAGGGTTCGGGTGACGCTGTTGCTGTCGGCGCTGCCGTCATTGACCGTGAAGCTGACGGTGCGATCGGTGGTGTCGGGTGTGTCGGCGTTGTTGGTGTAGGTGATGCTGCGCAGGGCGGCCTGCCACTGGGCGAGGGTGGCGGTGGCACCGCTGGAGGTGAGGGTCAGCACACCGGTGCCGGCGTTGTAGCTGGCGCTGATGTTGCCCATGGTGCTGCCGTCATTGGTGAAGGCGAGGCTGTCTTCCGCAGCATGGAGATTGCCGGTGATGGCAACCGTGGCACTGGCGAGGGTGGCGTTGTCGGTGTCGGCGACAGTGAGGCCGTTGTCAATGACGACTGGTGTGGAGGCCGTGTCGGCACCTTCGGTGAATGAGGTGGTGCCGGCGCTGGCGGTGAGGGTCGGCAGGGCATTGGCGCCGCCAGTGGTCTGGAAGTTGAGCGTGGTGGCGTCGGTGATGCCGACGTAGGCGTTGCCTGCTTGGTCGATGACGGCGGTGCCGTCGATCTTGATGTAGTAGCTGGCACCGCTGATCAGGTCGCTGCCGGGATTGAGGGTGATTGTGGTGCTGCCGAAGGTGAGGCGGCCGAGGCTGGCGCCGTTGATGTCGGTGATGGAGCCGAGGCCGCTGGAGACGTTGTAGCTTTCGACGAGGCTGTTGTCGCTGCTGCGGTAGAGGTTGATGGTGCCGCTGCCGGGGAGGATGGCCTTGTCGAAGGTGAGGGTCAGGTCGGCGCTCTCGAGCACGCCGGTGGCGTTGTCGGCCGGGTTGCTGGTGGTGAGCTGTGGGGGCGTGGTGCTGACGATGGTCATCGACCGGGTGGCGTGGGTGCCGCCGACAGCCGCGTCGATGGTGTAGTCGCCGGCACTCAGGGGGCTGGTGGCCGTGGTGCTCCAGGCGCCTGTCGTGGCATTGGCGGTGACGTTGAAGGTGGCGACAACGTTGTTGCCGGTGTCCTTGACGAGCACGACCAGCGCTGCGCCCGGGGTGGCGGTGCCGAATATTTCGATGGTGTCGTCGCGGGTAATGAAGTCGGCCACGACGCCGCTGTCTTGGCTGATGCGGTCGATCGCCACGGTGCTGTTCTTGACGTGGTTGATGCTGGCCGTATCGGTGTAAGTGCTGCCACCGCTGTCGGTGTGGGTGGCACTGACGGTGAGCGTACCGGCGGCGAGGGACGACAGGTTGATGCTGCTCATCGTCCAGTTGTTGCCGGTGACGGTGACTGTGTCGGTAATGGTGGTGGTGCCGTCGGTGAGGGTGATGGTCAGCCACTGGCCGTCGGCGATACCGGTGGTGGTGCCAGTGATGACCACGCTGTCGTCTTCACTGGCATCGAGGCTGCCGTCGGGGGTGCCGTTCCAGTCGAGGGGGGCATGGATGGCGACGGTGGGGGCGTTCACGTCGAGGGCCAGCGGGCGACTGGCGTCGGCGCTGTTGCCGAAGGTGTCGGTGGCGCTGGCGGTGAGGCCGAGGGTGTTGCCGAGGGTGTAGCTGGTGGTTGGGCCGCTGCCGCCGTTGGCGGTGGGGTTGGCGGTGTCGACGCGCCAGGTGCCGTCGCTCTGGACGATGGCGGTGTAGGTAAGGCTGTCGTTTGTGGCCGGGTTGTTGTCCGGGTCGATGACGAGCGTGATGGTGCCGCCGGCGGGCAGGTCGGTGGTGCCGGTGATGATCGGCTGGGTGCTCGGGCTGCGGCTGCCGGAGGTGAGGGCGATCTGCGGCGGGGTGATGTCGACGATGAGCGTCTGCGTGTCGAGGCCGGTGTTGCCGGCGGGATCGGTGGCCGTGGCGCGGATGGGCACGCTGCCGTTCAGGCCGCCGGCCGGGAAGGCGCCGCCCGACGGAATGGCGCTGGCGGTATCCACGGACCAGGCGCCGCCGGCGCCGACGACCGTTTGGTAAACGAGGTCGTAGCTGCCGTTGTTGTCGGTATCGAGTTGCAGCGTGAGCACGGAGCCGGCGGGCATGCCGGTGCTGGTGCCGACGATCAGCGGCGTGGCGTCGCCGGTGCTGATGCTGGCGCCGCCGGTGATGTCCACGGTGCCGAGGGTGTCGATCTGCAGTTCGGAGTGGGTGACGTCGTCGGGAGAGGTCAGGCCGCCGCGGGTGACGCTGGCGGTGACGTCGTAGGTGCCGTCGACGAGCGGATCGGTGACGAGGGTCCAGGTGTTGTCGCTGTTGATCGTCAGCTTGCCGTTGGCCACGGTGTACGCGGTGCCCTCGATGCTTACGGTGAGGACGTCACCCGCCTCCTTCATCCAGGTGCCGGTGACGGTGGCGGTATGGGTGTTGGCGATGGTGGGGGTGACGGCCGGGGTGTCGAGGGCGGTGACGCTGGTGCTGTTGCCGAAGGCGTTGGTGGCGGTGGCAGTGATCTTCGCCCACGGGGTGAGGCCGCTGGCCGGCAGGGTGCCACTGGTGGGTGTGGCGGTGCCGATGTCGAGGCTCCAGGTGCCGCCGCTCTGGACGGTGGCGGCGTAGGTGAGGCTGTTGCTGGTGGTGGCGTCGTTGTCCGGGTCGATGGTGATGACGATGGGGGCGCCGGCAGCCAGGCTGGTGGTCCCGGTGATCAGCGGGGTGACGTCGGTGGCGAGGGCGTCGGCGTTGATGTCGAGGGTCGGGGCCGCGGCGGCGACGGTTGTGTTGAATGCCTGGCTCGCTACTGCGTCGCTGTTGCCGCGGCCGGTGTTGAGGCCGTGGGCGACGTTGCTGTTGACGCCGATGCCGATATCACCACTGGCGTTGGGCGTGGGAGTGACGACCAGGGTGTAGGTGTCGGCATCAATGGCTGTGAAGGTGCCGGCGATGCCGTTGGTGACGGTGATGTCGCCGACGTCGAAGCCGGATACCCCTTCGGAGAACTGGAAAGTGAAGGTGACCGGGCCGGCTGTACTCCCCGGTATGTTGTCGCTGATGGTGAGCGTGGGGGTCAGCAGGGACAGGGTCGGCAGGGCGACGTCCATGATGGTGATCCCGCTCGTTTCCGTGGCGGTGGCGGTAACGGTGAGCTGGCCATTGAGCAGGCTCTGGACTTGGGTTTTGGTGAGGTTCGCCGTCCAGTTGCCGCCGGAGTAGCTGCCGGTGGTGGTGATGTTGACGGCGGTGTCCAGATCGCCGTCGTCGATGGTCAGGGTGACGGTGCCGGTGCCGGTGAGGGTGGTGGTGCCGCCGATTGCCAGTCCGGAGCCGATTTCGCTGACGGTGATGATGTTGTCGGTGGCGATGTTGCCGATGGTGATGCTGGTGGTGGCGGCGTTGGCGGCCACGTATTGGCTGACTTGGGCGGTACCGACGATGTTCTTGGCGCTGTCGGTGGCGGGGGCCGTGGTAGGGGCGACCTTGATGATGATGTTGCCGGAGCTGCCGGACACCAGGTTGCCACTGGTGGTCACCGTCCAGTCGCCGCTGGCGTTGGTGGTGGTGGTCCAGGTGCCGACGGTGCTGGTGTCGGTGGCGTCGCGGATGGTGATGGTCAGGCCCGTATTGGCGAGTTCGCTGCCGCCGTAGATCACGCCACCGTTTTTCTTGATCTCGCTGGAGTTGGTGATGAAGATCCGTGGGGCAATG
The DNA here is from genome assembly GCF_008107625.1 of Zoogloea oleivorans. Lineage (GTDB taxonomy): Bacteria > Pseudomonadota > Gammaproteobacteria > Burkholderiales > Rhodocyclaceae > Zoogloea > Zoogloea oleivorans. Next base: position 84,604 of record NZ_SDKK01000010.1, on the reverse strand, counting down.
GTGTCGTGGGTATAGGCGTTGTTGGTGGCGCTAACACTGGTGCCGGCCAGGGTGGCGGTCATCGTCAGCGTAGTGCTGTCCAGGCTCGACAGGTTGGCCCCGGTGGTCGACCAGTTGCCGCTGCCGTCCACCGCCAGATTGTTGAAGTCGAGTGAGTTGCCGTTGGCGTCGGCGATGACAAGGTGGACGGTGAAGCCGGTGGTGGCGGTGCCGCTGATGGTGACGCTGTTGTCCTCGGTCATGTTGAGCCAGGCGTCGCCGTTGTTGACCTGGGCGTTGGTATCGGTGGTGGCGGTGCTGGTGACGCTGCCAATCGTGACGGTCGGGGTGCTGATGGTCAGCACCTGGGTGTCGCTGACGTTGCCGGAGCTGTCGGTGGCGAGAATGCCGGTCGATCCGATGAAGCCGCCGTTGGGACGGGTGCCGGAGATGGGCGTGGCGGTGCCGGTGTCGAGGGTCCAGTTGCCGCTGCCGTCGGGGGTCACCGAGTAGGTCACTGCATCCGAGAGGTCGCCGTCGTTGTTGGGGTCGAGGCGAATGACAAGGAAGCCGCCCGAGTTGGTCGAGGTGCCGGAAATGATCGGCGTGGTGTCCGAACCGGTGGCGGTGGCGCCGCCGGCGATGTCGACGAGGATGGCCGGTGGCGCCGTGGTGATCGTCACCTCGCCGCTGCTGGTGTCGGTGACGGAGCCGGAACGGGTGACTGTGGCGATGACTTCATAGGGCGTCGGGCTGATGGCCAGGGCAGCGGTGACGTTGACCGACCAGGTATTGCCGACGATGGTCGGGGTGTAGCTGGTGCCGTCGACGGTGATGCTCAGGGTGTCGCCGGGGATGTTGGTCCAGGTGCCGCTGACGGTTGGTGTGGTGTCGCCGGTGGAGAGGAGCGTGACTGTCGGCCGGTTGAGTTCGACGGCGCTGCCGGTGTTGCCGGCGGCGTCGGAGCCGCTGGCGGTGATCTTGCTGTAGCTGACGAGGCCGGCGGCCGGCAGGCTGCCGGAGGCCGCCGTGGCGGTGGCCGTGTCGAGGGTCCAGATTCCGCCGCTGGCCATGACCTTGTAGGTGACGCTGTTGGCAGTGGCGGCGTCGTTGTCGGGGTCGATGGTGACGGTGATCAGCGTGCCGTCGGGCAGGTCGGTGTGGCCGCTGAGGGTGGGGTGGCCGGACAGGGCCAGCGCCGGGGTGTCGATGGTGACACTCGGAGGCAGGGTATCGTAGGCTTGGGTGGCGCTGCCGGCGGCGGAAGGCAGGCTGCCTGAGGTTGCCGCACCGGTGGCGACGTCGACCTGGATGGCGCCGCTGGCGGTGTCGGAGTCGGGGGTGACGACGAGGGTGTAGGTGTCGGCGTCAACGATGGTGAAGTCGCTGGCGGTGCCGCCGGATACCGTGATGTCACCGGCCTCGAAGCCGGTGACGCCTGCGGAGAACTGGAAGGTGAAGGTCACCGGGCCGTTGGCGGTGCCGGCGATGTTGTCGGTGATGTCGAGGCGGGTGGACGCGGCGACCGGGGTGCTGGCCGACATTTCGGTGGTGAAGGCGCCGAGCTCGGCAAAGGTGGCGTTCTTGTCGTAGGACGCGCCGACACCGTTGAGGTCGCCGTTGATGGGGCCGGGCTGGGTCTGGGTGAAGGAGACGTACTTGACGGCCGTGTCCTTGGTGAAGCCGGCCAGACCGGTGGCGCCCCGCGGACCATACACGCCGTTGCGGTCGACCGGGGAGGGCTTGGCGAGCACGGTGGCGATGTCGGCAATGGGCACTCGCCAGCTGATGAACACGTCACGCTTGCCGTCACCGGTCAGGTCGGTGGCGCTGGTCGTGCCGACCGGATTGGTGATGGTGGAGCTGCCGTAGTGCGGATCGTTGGTGCTGGAGACGGCGTCTACCGAGTAGTTCAACGGGTTGAAGGCGTACACGCCGTTGTTGGGCAGCCAGCCAGTGGGTAGTGGCGAGGTGCTGGTGGTGCTGGGCGACAGGTTGACGCCCGTGCCCGGCTCGAGCAGGCGCACGGCCTGGGTGTTGTTGCGGCCATCCACTGAAAAGAACAGGTCGATCCGGCCGTCACCGTTGGCGTCCATGCCGACGATGGCGACGCCGGCAAAGTTGGTGTCGCTGGTGGGATTGTCGATACGCATGCGGAAGTACAGGTAGTCGTCCGCGGTGTTGCTGGTGCCGCTGTCACTGTAGGCGGTGTACAGGGAGCCGTGGGTGGTGTCGCCGATGATGTCGGTGTCGGCGGCGCCGGCCTGGCTGTCACCGTCCGGGTCGCGCGAGGGGCCGAACATGATGGCCGTCCAGCCCGTGGCACCGGACAGGCTGACGGTGGCGAGGCGCGCGTCGTAGGCTTCGACGCCGGCGGTCGTCAGGAAGCTGCTGCCTTCGATGCTGCCGGAGGCGTATTCGAGGGTCCAGTCGCCGCCCTGGGTGGCTGCGCCGGTGGTGTCGCTGGAGGCGGCCACATCGGCGCCAGTGGTGCTGGCCAGCAGGCTGGCAAAGCTGCGCCCCTGGGCGCTGGAGGCTACGTCGCAGCCGTACAGCAGGATGTCGGCGCCGCTGGCGAGGTGATCCTTCCAGGCCGCCAGTTCGGTGGCGCGCTCGGTGACGCCGTCGCTGTCCAGCGGTGTGTTGCCGAGGATGATCATGCCGTCGGCGCCATGGGAGACGATGTGGATGGCGGTGATGCCGGTGCGCCCGGCGAGCGCCTCGCTGACCTGTTGAACGCCATCCTGTTCCGGATCAAGGAGGATGACTTCGACGCCTTCCCGCACGTTGCCGGCGAGCTTTTGCCAGTCGGGGGTGGAGGTGGTGATGAAGACGATTTCCGAGGCCGGCGGGCTTGTGGTTACCGCATCGACGTGGGGGCTGTCGTGGCTGCTGCTGTCGCTGGCGGTGGCCTCGCGAGTGCTGGCCGCGGCGCTGGCTTCAACTGCGTGGGCTGCTGTATCCACGGCGGCGCCGTCGAACATGAGGCGCGGCTCCAGGGCCATGGGGCGAAGCGGAGCGCGCTTCAGGGGCCGACGGGCAACGGAATTGGCGGGGCGGGACATGAAACGCACTCCTGGCGGTATTCGGAATTCGGATTTGGCGGAAGGTCAGCGGGCGGGCTGGGCGAGCAGGACACGACCGCTCATGCCGGCGATGAGTTCGGGGAAGCTGCCGTCGATTACGGCGGCGACGGTGACGGACTGGCTGACCGGGTCGATGCGGGCGCCGAGGCGGGTCACCCTGGCCGGGTAGGTCTGGCCGTTTTCGTCGATGGCAACCTTGAAGGTCTGGCCGACCTTCAGCCAGGCAAGCCACTTGGACGGCACGATGAAGTCCAGGTCGAGGCTGCTGTCGTCGAGGATTTCGAGGAGGGGCTGGCCGGCCTGCACGAATTGCTGCTCGCGCGCTTTCTGCTCGGCGACGCGCCCCGAGAAGGGGGCTGTGATGCGGCACTTGGCCAGGGTGGCATTGGCGAAGTCGAGTTCGGCGCGGGCCTTCAGTGCGGCTTGTTCGGACGTGGCGTATTCCAGTTTGCCGACGGCTTCCAGTTCCTGCATGCGCTTGTTCACAGCGTGGGTTTTCTGGGCGCCGTCCAGTTCGGCCTGGGCGCGGGCGCGCTGGGCGGTCTGCAGCGAGCAGTCGAGGCTCACCAGCACCTGGCCGGCCTTGAAGGCCTGGCCCGGCTTGACGCTGATGCGGCTGACTTTGGCGCCGATCTCGGCGGCCAGCGTGGTGTAGTTGCGCGGCGCGAGCTGGGCGCGGATGTCCTGTTGTTCAATCGACAGGGGCGCGGGCTTGCCGGCCACCGGCCGGGCGGCTGGGGCCTGGGCGAGCGCCGACGAGGCGGCGACCGCCAGCATCAGGCTGGCTGTGCACAACGGAGCCTTCATTTCGTGGCGCCTTCCTGCGGGCCGGCCGCGACAGTTTCGGGCTGCTTGAAGTCCTGCCAGTTGCGCAGGGATTCGTCCATCACCCGGGTCAGCTCTTCCAGGGAGGTTTCGCTGATACTTCCCACGTTGGGCTCCAGGCCAAGGGTGGTTTGCAATTTGCCGGAGGCCGCGTGCATGTTGGAGAGCGCCTGGTAGCGGCGCAGCAGGGACAGGATGGCGGCTGTGCGGCTGGAGATCTGGTAAAGGCGCCCGTCTTTCTCGGCAGACGCGGTGGCGGTGGCCAGCTTGAGCATGCGGTTGTCTACGCCCCAGATGTTGTCGGCCCGGCGGAACTGCAGGCGGGCGCCCTCGAACTGGTGCAGTGCCAGGTGCACCTGGGTGACGACCGCCATCTGCACGGCCATGCGGCGGAACTCCGTGAGCTGCTCGCCTTTTTCGGCGAGATCCTGGACTGCTGGCGCCGATAGCAGGTTGAAGAGGTTCCAGCTGACGCGGACGCCGCCTTCGCGCCAGTCGTTGTTGATCAGGTAGCTGTTGGTATCGCCCCGGTAACCATAGTTGAAGCTCACGCCGGGGAGCAGCTTGAGCAGGCTCTTGCGGGTTTCGGCGGCGGCGATGCGCACGTTGTAGTGCTGCTCGCGCAGGTCGGCGTTGTTGCCGATGGCAATTTCTTCCAGGCGCTCGGCGGGCACCGCGACGGCGTTCATGCCCAGGTCGCCGGCGGGTTCGACGAGGGTGTATTCCTCGCCCGGCGGCAGGTTGAGCAGACCGGCCAGTTCGACGCGGGCCAGGGACAGTTCCTGTTCAACGCTTTCGAGGGTGCGCAGGTTTTCAAGCAGGGCGCGCTGGTAGCGCAGGGCTTCGGATGGGGATTTGAGGCGTTCGGCCTCCAGCGTCTCGGCTTTCTTCAGGGCGTCTTCGGCCTCGACGAGGGTTTCGCGGACTTCGCTGCGCAGCTTCTGGGCGCTGATGGCGCGCCAGTAGGTGGCCCGGATGGTCTGGATGAGCTGGTGGGTGGCCTTGCGGCGGCGCTCGGTGGCGATCAGCACCCGGTCGGCCTGCTGCGTGGCGTTGTAGTAGCTCAGGCCGAAGTCGAGCACATTCCAGGCGATGCCGAATTCGGTCATCGTGTGGGACTTGTCGGACGAAATATAGGGATTGGCGAGGGAGGGCTGGCCGGTAACCGAGTCCACCGCGCGGGCGACGTTGTAGCGGTCGCGGGAATTGTATTCGGCGCCGGCGGTAAGGCGCGGCAGCAGGTCGAAGCGGGCCACGTCGAGCTGGCCGAGGGAGTAGGTCTGCTCCATCAGGCGCATGCGGTGCTCAAGGTTGTATTTCAGGCCGCGCGCGACGGCCTCGGACAGGGTCAGCGGTCCGGCGAGGGCGGGTGTTTCGGCCCGGCTGCGGGAGGTGTCGGCGCTGGCTGCCTGTCGTACATCCTCGCTGCCGAGGGGCTTGGGAGTAATGGCGCAGCCGCTGCCCAAGGCCACGGTGGCCAGGAGCGCAGAAATAAGGGGAAGGCGATGTTTCCTGGGCTCAGGTGTCCTGGTCATGGCAGCGTCTGTTTTAAAAGTGTGAAAAAAGGCCTCGTCGACAGGGCGGCACGATGGCTGGAAATACAAGTGTCAAAAAATACCGAGGGTATATCGGCTGAGGTGGGATGTTTCTTTAGCCCAAATTGGGGCGCCGTGTGCGCGCTTATATCGGGCTGAAATGTAATGCTGCGACGGGTTGCATCCACCTTGCTCTCCGAACCAAAATGACCGCTTCGCGTCATACTTCACCTATGCAGAATACTTTGACTCCCTCCGCCGAAGCACTGCTTGCGTGCATCCATGAAGCACTCCCGCCCCAGCGCCAGAGCCAGCGCGATCTTCCCAGGCTCGCCGACCGCCTGCGTGCGCTGATTGCCGCCGACGATCTGCCCGACCGTCTCGATGCATGGCGCGCCTTGACCGGCTGGCTTTCGGGCGGGGCCCTGTGGAACGATGTGTATATCGACTCGGCCGATGTACATGGTTCGGCCACCCAGCGTTTTGCCGTGCTGATGGATGTGCTGGCTGCCCATCCTCACCTGGCTGACGCCGTTCGTCAGGCGCTGTATGCCATCCTCAACGAAACCGACGGCGCCAACCTGTTTGGCGAAGTGGGGATTCCCAGCGACCGGGGCTTTCTGTCCGAATTCGGCGATCGTCTGACGTCGAAACTGATTCCGTCACCGCGGGACGACCACGACCTTGGCCACCTGATGAGCCGCAGCTACCAGCGGGACAAGGATCTGACGCTGATACGCGGTTTGCAGCCGTCAACCTTCCAGCGAGCGGTCGAGGTGTTCTTTCCGCCCGGCGAGCCGGTCATGAACGATGCCCTGGCACGCTCTATGGCCGATGGCTTTCGTCTGCTGCTGGCGCGAGTCCAGGGGCAGGGCTTGTCCCTCAAGCTGCGGGCGCGCAGCCAGACCGGGCCGGTTGCCCGTTCGCCCTTCAAGTGCCTTGCCAACAGTGGCGAAAACCTGCTCTGTGCGTGGGAGCAGGGGCGTCTGGCGGGGCAGTTGCTGGAAGCCTGGGAGGCCGATCTGGCCGCCTGCCGCGAAGAGATGCATCTGATTTCCACGCGCCTGGAGTCGGAAGGCATCAGCGTCGATATCGTGTATGGGCTCGACGTACTCGACCGCTGCCTGACCCGCATGGAGACCATCGTCGGGGTCATGAGCGCGGAGCCCGGCACGCCCGGGCCGGTGTTGCTGCTGTTGCAGCAACTCGCCCATGCCGCCCACAAAAGCACCAGCCTGCGCCACCTGGTGCGCAGCAACCTGCAGCGCCTGCAGCGTCGCATCGTGGATCGGGCCGGCAAGACCGGCGAGCACTACATCGCCGAGACACCCCAGGATTACCGCCACATCTGGATCGCCGCCGCCGGCGGTGGGCTGATGACGGTGGCCACCGCGGCAATCAAGATGGCGATTGCCGGTGCCGGTCTGGCGATGTTCCTCGAAGGTTTCGGTTCGGGGCTCAATTACGCGATCAGCTTTCTCTTTCTGCAGGCCTTCGGGCTGATCCTCGCCACCAAGCAACCGGCCATGACCGCAGCGGCCTTTGCCGCGATCATCCGCGACCGCAAGGGCAACGAACGCCTCGACGTGATCGTCGACTACGCGGCCAGCATCTGTCACTCCCAGCTGGCCGCCACGATCGCCAACGTGGCGGTGGTGGCGACTGGCGCCTACGCCTTCGATGCCGCCTGGCACTGGATGACGGGGCACGCCTTCCTGACCACGGCGGAGGCGACCTACGTCTTCAAGGCCCTCAGTCCGGTGGATAGCGGTACCGTCTTTTATGCTGCGCTCACTGGCTGCATCCTGTACCTGGCGGCCCTGATCGGTGGCTGGGTGGATAACTGGGCTGTCTATCACCGCCTGCCCCAGGCGATTGCCGAGCACCGGCTCGGCAATCGTTTCGGGCAGATGCGCATGATCCGCCTGGCGGGCATCGTGTCCCGCAACATGTCGGGCTGGGCCACCAACATTTCCCTGGGCCTGATGCTCGGCATGACGCCGATTCTCGGCAAGTTCTTCGGCCTGCCCCTCGATGTGCGTCACGTCACGCTCAATTCCGGCATCCTCAGTCTTGCCACGTCCTCGCTGGAGTTGCCGTGGATTGGCACCGGGCTGCTGTCGCTGGCGCTGCTCGGGGTGGCGGTGATGTTCGTGCTCAACCTGGGGGTCAGTTTTGCCCTGTCGTTGATGACCGCCGTGCGCGCCTACGACCTGCCGCGCAATGATCTGCGCGAGCTGCGTCGGCGCCTGTGGCTGCGTCTGCGCACCCATCCGCTGGATTTCATCCGGCCTCCGCGTCGCGTCGCAGCCTGAATGGCTGCAGACTCAAGCTTGTCGGTCGGCCGCCGTTAATCCCACAACGGCGGCCGGCCGAAAGTCCTTTCAGACCAGCAACCGGCTTTGCTCACAGATCGACGAGCCCGCAACGCTGCTTTCGAAAGCCCAGCATGAACGCGCCAGAACGAAATCTGAATTTCACTTCAACCAACCGCGGTGAGCTTGCGCGCATCGTGCTGGTCAATGAAGAGATCAAGGCTATCGTTGCGACGGCCTTCCGCATCAACCTGATGGCCCTCAATGCCATATTTCTGGCCAAACGGGCTGGCAATGCCGCGCTGGGTTTCGGGGTGCTGTCCAATGAATTGCGCCGCTTTGCACAGGATCTGACCCGCCACATGGCTTCCTTGCGCGACATGACGTCCGGTTCGGTCGGCAGCGTCACCGGCGTCGTCCAGCAGCAGCGCAACTCGGCCATTCTGGCGGCGGCGATCCGCCTCAGCGGTGACGGCGTGCCGGGCGTGAAGGACGCGCGCAAGCGCGGTGCCACGCGGCTCGCTGAACAACAGGCCAAGCTGCGAACCCTCGACATGCGCCTGCGGGCCGCGGTGGAGGAGACCCAGCAACTGGTCGAACTGGGCGGTGTGCTGGCCCGCTCGGCCAAGATCGAGGCGGCTTACGGCGGGGGGTTCAGCCCGGCGCTGATGCAGGTTTCGACAGATTTCGCGGAGGTGATCGCTCAAATCAAGCGCTCACTGGAAGTGCTCGGCAAGGAACGTCTTGTAAAGGATTAGGAACCCATGAAGCAGGCCCACTGTATCTATCAGGACGACACCCACCGCTGGCTGGCGATTGCCCGTGACCCGACCAAGCCGGGCTACATCATCGACACCAATGAATACGTGGTTGTTCATGGTGAAGAAGCCCTGCTGTGCGACCCGGGTGGCATCGAGATTTTTCCGGCGGTGTTTTCGGCGCTGTCGGCCGAATGCGATCCGACCCGGCTGGCCGGCATCTTCGCGTCCCACCAGGATCCGGACATCATCTCGTCGCTGGCCCTGTGGCTGGAGTTCAAGCCGGACCTGAAGTGCTACACGAGCTGGCTGTGGCAATCCTTTTTGCCGCATTTCGGCGGTCAGGATTCGACCTTCATCACGATCCCCGATCCGGGCATGACCATCCGTCTGGGCGGACTCGAGCTGCAGGCCATTCCGGCCCATTACCTGCATTCGTCGGGCAATTTCCATCTGTACGATCCGAAGGCAAAAATCCTCTTCTCCGGCGACGTGGGTGCGGCCTTGCTGCCTTCCGATCACAACGACCTGTACGTGGAGGATTTCTCGCGCCACATTCGTCATGCAGAGGGCTTTCACAAGCGCTGGATGGGGTCCGACCGGGCCAAGCGCGATTGGTGCGAGCGGGTTTCCCGACTCGACATCGACATGATGGTGCCCCAGCACGGGGCCATCTACCGGGGCGCCGATGTGCAGCGCTTCATCAACTGGTTCGCGGCGCTGGAAGTCGGCGTGCTGCGCGGATAAAGTGAGGGCCCTGCATCCGCGGGGCCGGCGTTTGTTCAGGCTGTCGCCGCGGAAAATCCGGTTTTCGAGGCGACATGTATCTGGCTCTCAAGCACTTTCACATCACCTGCGTGATTCTCAGCGGCACCGGCTTCGCTCTGCGCGGCTGGTGGTCGATTACGGGGTCGCCGCGCCTGCGTGCGCGACTGACCCGCATCCTTCCCCATATCGTTGATTCCTGCCTGCTCGCCAGCGCCATCGGCCTGGCGGTGATGGCGGAGCAGTATCCCTTCGTGCATGGCTGGTTGACGGCCAAGGTGCTCGGGCTGCTCACCTACATCGGCCTCGGTGCCGTAGCCCTGCGGCCAGCGCGCCCGAAGGGCGTGAGGGTGGCTGCCTTCGTCGGTGCGCTGGCTACCCTGGCCTACATTGTGTCGGTGGCGTTGAGCAAGAATCCGCTCGGGTGGCTGGCCTGGGTGTGATGCCCGGGCCAGCGTCTTTCAGGGGCTGTGGTGGTTCAGCAGGCGCTTGAGACCCGGCGTGTCGAGGATGCGGATGTGTTTCTGTTGCACGGCGACCAGGCCTTCTTCCTGAAAGCGGGAGAAGGCGCGGGAGACGGTCTCGAGCTTGAGGCCGAGGTAGGAGCCGATTTCGTCGCGGGTCATGCGCAGGTGGAACTCAGACGGGGAGAAGCCCCGCACGGTGAAGCGCTGCGACATGTTGAGCAGAAAGGCCGCCAGACGCTCTTCGGCGCGCATCGAGCCGAGCAGCATCATCACGCCATGGTCGCGCACGATCTCGCGGCTCATGATCTTGTGGAACTGGTGCTGCAGGCTTTCCACCTGGCGGGAAAGCTCCTCCAGCCGGCTGAACGGGATCACGCAGACTTCGCTGTCTTCGAGGGCGATGGCATTGCAGGAGTGATGTTCCGTGCTGATGCCGTCGAGGCCGAGGACTTCGCCGGTCATCTGGAAGCCCGTCACCTGGTCGCGGCCGTCCTCAAGGATCACGTCGGTCTTGAAGGAGCCGGCACGGATCGCGTAGATGGCTTCGAAACCATCGCCCGAGCGATAGAGGTGCTGCTGCCGCTTGATCTTGCGGCGGCTGCCGACGAGCTCGTCGAGCTGATTGACTTCCCTGGGATCCAGGCCGAAAGGCAGGCAGAGCTCCCGCAGGTTACATTGGGAGCAGGCCGCCTTGATCTCAACCACCGTCACCGGAATTACCGATTTCATCTGCACGTGCAATCACCTGAACTTGTAGGGTTATACCAACGTTTGGAGCCCTTTGATCCACGTCAATACGATTTCGGGGTGATTCTGCGATTGTCTCGTGCAACCAACAGAAGTACCACCCATGAACACGACTCAAAAAGACCTGATATTCGATCCCGAGCTCATTCGCAAGTTTGATGTGAATGGGCCCCGGTACACGTCGTATCCCACTGCGGATCGCTTCGTTGAGGCTTTCAACTCCGAAGCCCTCTGCGACTGGCTGGGGAGGCGTACCGTCGGCGGGATTGGCAAACCTCTTTCATTATACTTCCACATCCCCTTCTGCAATACGATCTGCTACTACTGCGCCTGCAACAAGATCATCACCAAGGATCACGGGCGTTCAGCCAAGTATCTGACTTACCTCGAAAAAGAGGTTGAATTGCAGGCGGCCAGCCTTGATGGTCCGCGGGAAGTATTGCAACTGCACCTGGGCGGCGGCACCCCCACCTTCCTGTCCCACGACGAACTCCGCCAACTGATGGGGATCGTGCGCAAGCACTTCACCCTCGTGCCGGACGGCGAGTACTCCATTGAGGTCGATCCGCGCAAGGTGGATGAAGCCACGGTGGCCCTGCTGGGCGAACTGGGTTTCAACCGCATGAGTGTCGGCATCCAGGATTTCAACCCGGATGTGCAAAAGGCAGTGAATCGTGTCCAGAGCGAGGAAGAAACCAAGCTCGTTATCGATGCGGCCCGTGCCCACGGCTTCAAGTCGGTGAGTGTGGACCTGATCTACGGTCTGCCCAAGCAAAATGTGATCAGCTTCAACCGGACCCTCGAGCAGATCCTGGCCCTGTCGCCCGATCGCCTGTCCATTTACAACTACGCGCACCTGCCAAGCCTGTTCAAGCCGCAGCGCCGTATCGTCGACGCCCAGTTGCCGTCCGGCGAAACCAAGCTGCAGATCATGCAGCTGGCGATCCGCCGCCTGACCGAGGCTGGCTATGTCTACATCGGCATGGACCACTTCGCCAAGCCGACCGACGAACTCACCACGGCCCAGCGGCAAGGACGCCTGCACCGCAACTTCCAGGGCTACTCGACCTACGCCGAGTGCGATCTGCTGGCGTTCGGCGTGTCGGCCATCGGCAAGGTCGGTCCGACCTACGCCCAGAACGTCAAGACGCTCGACGAGTACTACGACATCCTCGATACCGGTCGGTTGCCAGTGCTGCGCGGCATCGAGCTGACGCCGGACGATCTGCTGCGCCGGGCCATCATCCAGGCCCTGATGTGTCACTTCGAGCTGTCGATCGAATCCATCGAGATCGCTCACCTGATCGACTTCAAGAAGTATTTTGCGGCGGAACTCGCCGATTTGCGCGAGATGGAGAAGGGTGGTCTGCTGACCATCGATGATCAGTGGATCTCCGTGCGGCCGGCCGGCCGCATGCTGGTGCGGGCCATTGCGATGGTTTTCGACAAGTATCTGCGGGCTGACCGGGAGCGTACCCGTTACTCCAAGGTGATCTGAGCCTGCCAGCCCGGCCGGCTGCGGGCTAGAATGGCAACCGAAGCGGTAATTCACGCGCCCCGCGCTTCCGCGGGGCGTTTTGTTTTTGCAGGTTGGAACAATGCCCGAAACCGGCTACCTCGCAGTTTTCCTGATCGGCCTTCTCGGCGGAACCCATTGTGTCGGCATGTGCGGCGGGATCGTCAGCGCCCTGACCGTGCAGATGCCCGGCGAGAAGCGTCGCGAGTGGCCGCTGCACCTGGCTTACAACCTGGGGCGTATTTCCAGCTACACGCTGGCCGGCGCGGCGATGGGCGCCATTGGCACGGTAGGGATGCTCTTTAACGACATCCTGCCGATTCAGATGGGCCTGTACGTGGCGGCCAACCTGATGCTGGTCGCGCTGGGGCTGTACCTCACCGGTTTTACCCGTGCCCTGTCCGGCGTCGAGCGCCTCGGTCATCGGCTGTGGTCGCGCATCCAGCCGCACACGAAACGCTTCCTGCCGGCCCGTACTGTGGCGCAGGCCTTTCCTCTCGGCATGCTGTGGGGCTTCCTGCCCTGTGGCCTGGTGTACAGCGTGCTGGCGACGGCGCTGGTGACCGGCGCGGCGGAGCGGGGCGCGGCCCTGATGCTGGCTTTTGGCCTCGGTACCCTGCCCAATCTGATGCTGGCTGGCATGCTCCTCAAGCGTTTGCGCGACGTGGTACGGAACCGGGTGATCCGGACGGGGTCTGGACTGATAGTGCTGGCCTTTGGTGTGTTCGGGTTGGTGACGGCCCCGTCCCTGGGCAGCAAGCTGTGGAGTGGTGTGGTCTGCCACTTTTGACCCGGCCATTCCTTGGTGAGGCTGACAAACATGAAGATCCTGCTGGCGGTTGATGACTCCCCCGTGTCCTTGCGTGCAGCAGCGCAGGTGATTGCGCTGGCCGGTGAGCTGACGTTGCCGCCCGAGGTGCATGTGCTGTATGTCCATCCGCCGATCCCGGTGGATTTTGCGACTCGTCATGTGAGCAGGGAGGCCCTGGATGCCTACTATCGGGATGAAGGCGAGGATGTGCTGAAGGCTGCCGTGACGCAGCTGCAGGCGGCCGGGCTGGATGTGGTACGCCATCTTCACGTGGGTCATCCGGCCGACGTGGTGGTCAAACTGGCCGATGAACTGGGTTGCGATTACATCTGCCTGGGTCGTCACGGCCGCAGTGTGGTGGCCGATCTGATCCTCGGCTCGGTGGCGACCAGGGTGCTGCAACGCTCTGCAGTGCCCGTTCTGCTGGTTGGATGAGATGGATTCCCCGGTGGCACCCCAGACGCTTGAGCTGAGTCTTGGCGGCATGAGTTGCGCGGCCTGTGCGGCCCGTATCGAGAAGGTTTTGAACCGCCTGCCGGGCGTTGAGGCCAACGTCAATTTTGCGGCCGAGACCGCGCGGGTCCGCTATGCGCCGGAGTTGGCCGACCAGGCTGCCATTGTTGCCGCGGTGGCAAAGGCTGGATTCACCGCCACCCCCCGCATCGCTCGCGATCGTGAAGCAGAGAACGCCCGCAAGGAGGCCGAGTTCGCCGCCGAGCTGCGTCTGTTCTGGATTTCGGCGATCCTGAGCCTACCTTTTCTGGCCCAGATGGTCGACATGCTGAGTGGGGGCATGAATGCCTTTGCCCACCATGCCGAATGGCTGCCGCGCTGGTTGCAGTGCCTGCTGGCCACGCCGGTCCAGTTCTGGATCGGACGGCGTTTCTACCAGGGCGCCTGGTCGTCCCTGCGCGGCGGTGGGGCCAACATGGATGTGCTGGTGGCTCTTGGGACCAGCGTGGCCTATTTCTTCAGTCTCGCCGTGGTGCTCCTCGATCGCCACGACCTGCACGTCTATTTCGAAGCCTCGGCGAGCATCATCACGCTGGTTCTCTTGGGCAAGCTGCTGGAGGCCCGGGCGCGGGCCCGCACGTCGGCTGCCATTGAAGCCCTGCTGCGCCTGCAGCCGCCGACGGCGCAGATCGAGCAGGACGGCCAACTGGTCGAAATGCCGGTGGCCCAGGTGCTGGCCGGAATGATTTTTGTGCTGCGACCGGGGGATGCGGTGCCGGTCGATGGCGAGGTGTTGAGCGGCGAGTCGTCGGCCGACGAGGCCATGCTGACCGGCGAGAGTGTGCCAGTGGCGAAGGCGACGGGCGACAAGGTTTTTGCCGCGACGGTGAATGGCGATGGGGTCTTGCGCTGCCGGGCCACCGGCGTCGGTGCCGATACGCTGCTGGCCGGCATCGTGCGGTTGGTGGAGCAGGCGCAGGGCGGCAAGCCGGCGGTGCAGCGCCTGGCCGACCGCATCGCCGCAATCTTTGTGCCGGTGGTGGTGCTCATCGCGCTGCTGACCTTTCTCGGCTGGTGGTGGTTGGGCGGCGAACTGGCGCCGGCACTGGTCAATGCGGTGGCGGTGCTGGTCATCGCCTGTCCTTGTGCACTGGGCCTGGCGACGCCCACGGCGGTGATGGTCGGGACCGGGCAGGGCGCCCGCGCGGGCATCCTCGTCAAGAACGCCGAGGCACTGGAGCTGGCCGAAAAGATCAAGGTGCTGGTGGTGGACAAAACCGGGACGCTGACCGAAGGGCGTCCGGCGGTGCTGGACGTACGCACGGCGGCTGGCGTGAGTCGCGACGAGATGCTGTTGCTGGCGGCGAGCCTGGAACAGGCGAGCCATCATCCGCTGGCGCAGGCGGTTGTGGCGGCCACGCGGGCCGCCGGCCTTGAACCCGTGATGCCGGAGGGCGCCCAGGCGGTGGGGGGCAAGGGTGTCAGCGGGCGAGTGAGTGGCCGGCCGGTGCTGGTCGGCTCGCCGGACTTTCTGGCGGAGCAGGGCGTGCCGCTGCCCGATGATCTGCTGGCGCCGCTCCTCGTTGCCGCGCTGACGCCGGTGGGCGTCGCCGTCGATGGTCGGGCCCTCGGCGCGCTGGGTGTCGCCGATCCACTGCGCACGACGTCGAAGGCCGCGGTGGCACGCCTGCAGGCCCTTGGGGTGCGCGTGGTGATGCTGACCGGCGACCATCCGGCGGCCGCAGCGCGGATTGCGGGCGAGGCTGGCATCAGCGAATTCCGTGCCCAGGTTTTGCCCGGCGAGAAGGCGGCGGCGGTCGAGGCCCTGCGTGGCGAGGGCCTGGTTGGCATGGTCGGCGACGGCATCAACGATGCGCCGGCGCTGGCGGCGGCGGATGTCTCCTTCGCCATTGGCGCCGGCTCGGACGTGGCCATTGAGGCGGCCGACCTGACCCTGGTGCGCAACGACCTGAACAGTGTGGCGGATGCGATTTCCCTGTCGCGGGCGACGCTCGGCAAGATCCGCCAGAATCTGTTCTTTGCCTTCATCTACAACATTCTGGGCATTCCGGCAGCGGCTTTCGGCCTGCTCAACCCGGTGATCGCCGGGGCGGCGATGGCCATGAGCTCGGTGTCGGTCGTCAGCAACTCGCTGCTGTTGCGACGCTGGCGAGCAGGCCGCAAATGATTTTCTGAAAGGACGATGCGATGGAAGATGTGGTGATCAAGGTGCTTGGTATGAGCTGCCAGGGCTGTGTGAAGAACCTGACCGGTGCGCTGTCGGGCACGCCGGGCGTGACCAGTGTGGCGGTGTCGCTGGAACAGGGCGAGGCGCGGGTCAGCTACGATCCGGCGCGGGTGTCGGCCAATGCCTTGCGCACGGTGGTGGAAGACTGCGGCTTCGACGCTGCCTGAGCGCTTTTCCGTCATAAGGGTTTATCCGATAGTCACAAGGCTCACTTATAATGGACAGCTGTCTTACATCTAATAACGGGAGGTAGTGATATGGGTTTCGATCAGGTCAAGGCTGGCAAGGACGTTCCGAACGACATCAACGTGATCATCGAGATCTCCGCTCAGGGCGATCCGATCAAGTTCGAGGTGGACAAGGATAGCGGCGCGATTTTCGTCGACCGCTTCATGGGCACCTCCATGCGCTACCCGATCAACTACGGCTACGTGCCGCACACCGTTGCCGGCGATGGCGATCCGGTGGACGTGCTGGTCGTCACCCCCTTCCCGCTCGCTCCGGGCGTGGTCATCCGCTGCCGCCCGGTTGGCGTGCTGAAGATGGAAGATGACGGCGGTGTGGACGCCAAGGTTGTGGCCGTGCCCGTCTCCAAGCTGACCCCGCTGTACGACAAGGTCCAGACCACCGACGATCTGCCGGAACTGCTGATGAAGCAGACCGTGCATTTCTTCGAGCACTACAAGGATCTGGAGCCGGGCAAGTGGGTCAAGATCCTGGGCTGGGGCACCGTGGAAGAAGCCAAGCAGGAAATCGTGAACGGCCTGGCTGCTGCCGCCAAGTAAGTCGCAAGCGATTTTTGCCGAGCAAGGCCCGCCGTGTGCGGGCCTTGTTTATTTCAGGGGCCGGATCAGACCGCCTGGCCGGCCGCATGGCCCGACGCCCAGGCCCACTGGAAGTTGTAGCCGCCGAGGTGGCCGGTGACGTCCATCACCTCGCCGACGAAATACAGGCCCGCTACTTTGCGGGCTTCCATTGTTTTGGATGACAGTTCCCGCGTGTCCACGCCACCGAGGGTGACTTCGGCCTTGGCATAGCCGAGGGTGCCGTTGGGTGTGATTGTCCAGCCCGACAGGGCGTCGGCGATGGCGTCGAGTTCTTTGGCGTTGAACTGGTTGGTCGGCTTGTTCCAGTCGCGCTGGTCGCACCAGGCGTGGGCGAAGCGCTTGGGCAGGCGCTCGGTAAGCAGGTTGCCGAGGAGGGTCTTGCTGCGCGCCCGTTCGATGAGCCACTGGCGTACGTCTTCGGCCGGGAAGAGATTCACCGTCACCTGGCTGCCGCCGTCATCGCCCCCGTAATCACGGGCCTGCCAGTAGGACGAGGCTTGCAGGATCACCGGCCCGGACAGGCCCCGGTGGGTGAACAGCAGGTTTTCGCGGAAGCGCCCGGCTCCGCATTCGGCCACGGCGTCGAAGGCCATGCCGGCCAGTTCCTTGTAGATTTCCAGCTCTTCCGGCGCGAGGGTCAGCGGCACCAGGGCCGGCTTGGGGGCGACAACCGGGAGGCCGAACTGTTCGGCGATGCGGTAGCCCAGCGGCGAGGCGCCGATCTTCGGAATCGACAGCCCGCCAGTGGCGATCACCAGACTTTCGCAGCTGAAGCGGCCGTGGCTGGTGTCGAGGATGAAGCGCTCGCCGGCCGCACTGCCGGCGCTGACCGATTCCAGCTTGCACGGCATCGCCCAGCTCACCTGGCCGTTTTCGCATTCGCTGCGCAGCATGTCGATGATGTCCTGGGCCGAGTCGTCACAGAACAACTGACCATGTTCGCGCTCGTGCCAGGGGATGGCGTAGCGGGCCATCATGTCGAGAAAGTGTGCGGGCGTGAAGCGGGCCAGGGCCGAGCGGCAGAACTGCGGGTTGCGCGACAGGTAGTGGGCGACCGTCACGTCCAGGTTGGTGAAGTTGCACCGGCCGCCGCCCGAGATGCGGATCTTCTCGGCGAGCTTGGCGGCGTGGTCGAGGATCAGCACCTTGCGTCCGCGCTGGCCGGCCTGGGCCGCGCACATCATGCCGGCGGCACCGGCGCCGATCACGATGACGTCGAAGTGGGAAGTCTTGGCGGGGATGTTCATGGGGAGCCGGGCTTGCAGGAGTGGGCCGGGAGGATAGACCGAGGCTTGCGATACGGCAAACTTCGCGCACTACTGCATTTGCAGAGCGCACTTCCCCTGCTAGGCTTGGCTGATACTGAAAAGCTCGCCCGCACGGCCTGTGCGGAGAACAAGGGACACGAAACAATGGTGCGGAAAGTGCACGTCGGCGGACGTCCGGCAAAGTGGGCACTGTGGGGCGCGGGTGTTTTTGCGCTGATCGGCGTGGCGGGCTTTTTCATCGCACCGCCGCTGGTCAAGTCGCTGGCCGAATCAGCGCTGAGCGAGGCGCTGCATCGGCCGGTGACGATCGAGGGGGTGTCGATCAACCCCTACGCCCTGTCTGCCGAAGTGCGCGGTTTCCGCATGCTTGAGCGGGAGGGCGGGGCGACTGCCGTCAGCTTCGCGTCCCTTTACGCCAACGTGGCAGCCGAGTCCCTGTTGCGCGGCGGCATTGTCGTCGAGGAGGTCAAGCTCGTCGAGCCGACGCTGAACGTGGTTCATCTGGAAGGGCCGCGCTACAACTGGTCGGATCTGATCGACGAAATCCTCAACAAGCCGGACGACGGTTCGAAGAGTCATTTTGCGATTCACAACATCCGCATCGAAAAGGGCCGCATCGACTTCGATGACCGGCCCGTCGGCAAAAAGCACGTTATTTCCGATCTCGACCTGGGGGTGCCTTTTGTCTCCAACCAGCCTTCGCAAGTGGAGACTTTCGTCGAGCCCCTGCTGGTGATGAAGGTGAACGACACGCCCGTCGACATTCACGGCAAGGCCCGGCCCTTCTCGGCGACCCGCGAGTCGGTCGTGCACCTCAAGTTTGACGGTTTCGACTTGACCCGCTATGTGGATTACCTGCCAGGCGAGAAAACCTTCCGCCTGCCCGGTGCGCGCCTGTCGTCCGACCTGGAGGTGACTTTTGCCCAGCCTGTCGGCAAGGCTCCCGACGTGACGGCCAAGGGAAGTGTCGGACTCGATGGCGTGGAGATCCAGCACGCTGATGGCAGTCCGGCGATCAAGTTGTCGGCGCTGCGGATCGGTATCGACAAGCTGGCACCTTTTGCGCAGGAACTGACCCTTGGGACAGTCACCCTCGACAAGCCGGAAATCATCGCGGTCCGCGGTCGGGACAGTCAGATCAGCCTGCGCGCGCTGATTCCGGCGCTGACCCGGGATGCCCGCGCGGTGAAGCAGGACGGCGTGCCTGTCGATGCTGGCGACAAGGGAAAGCCTTTTGCGGTGAATCTCGGTGAGTTCACGCTGAGCGGCGGCCGTATCCATCTGCGCGACGACTTGCCCACGGGTGTTTACCGGAAAGAACTGCAGGACCTGAACATTTCCCTGCGCAAATTGAGCCTCCCGGGGGGCGCGCCGGCAAGCCTGGATGTCGACTTCAATACCGACTCCGGCGAAAGCTATGCGCACAACGGAACGCTGGCCATTGCGCCGCTCAAGCTTGTCGGCACACTGGTGGCCAGGCAGGTGGATGTGCCGGCGCTGAAGCCTTATTACGTGGGGGCCCTGACGCAGGCGGAGGTGCTCAGCGGCAAGGTGGATGCGAAGCTCGGTTACGAATTCTCCCTGGAGGCGGACGATCCGAAGGTGAAGATCAAGGCCGAGTCGCTGGCCGTGTCGGATCTGGGTGTGAAGCTGAAGGGTGAGAGCAGCCAACTGGCCAGGGTCGGCCTGCTCGAAGTACGGGATGCCGAGGTGGAAACCGTCAGCCGCCGCGTGACGGTGGGCGAGATCATCGGCAAGGCCACGCGGATCGCCCTGGTGCGGGACAAGGGCGGGTTGTTCAATGTCCAGAAGATCGCTGCCCGCGACCCGGGCCTTGCTGGCACTTCCGCTGCAGTGGCTCGCAAGGGCGTCGGCAGAGCGAAGCCGGCAGCGAAAGCCGTCGGCCCGGACTGGCAGGTGGACGTCAGGCGCATTGCCCTCGACGACTGGGGCGTGCGGGTGGAAGACCGCACCCTGTTACCCGCTGTCGTCCTCAATGCCGAACCCCTGAGCCTGAAGATGGAGGGGCTGTCGACAGCCAGGGGCAGCAAGGCGAAGCTCGATCTGCAGGCCGTGGTAAACAAGCGCGGCAAGTTCGGCATCGGCGGCACGCTGGGTCTGGCGCCACTGGCGGGCAACCTGGATGTGGACCTGAAGGCGGTGGACCTGGCCATGCTCCAGCCTTATGTGACTGAAAAGGTGAAGATCGCCATTACCCGCGGCAACGTGACGTCGCGCGGCAAGCTGGCTTTCGAGCTGCCCGCCGCCGGTGGCATGAAGGGCGGCTTCAGGGGCAACTTCACGGTGGGCGACTTTGCGTCGGTGGACAAGCTCAATGCCGCCGATTTTCTGAAGTGGAAATCCCTCTACTTCGGCGGCCTGGATATCCGCCTGGCGCCGCTGGCGGTAAGCATCGACGAGATTGCCCTGGCTGATTTCTATACCCGGCTGATTCTCGATGCCCAGGGCGGGCTCAACATCCGCGAGATCACCGCCCAGCAGGCCAGGGAGGCAAAGGACCAGCAGGTTGCGGCCACGCCGGAGAACGGCGGCAAGGCCCCGCCCGCGCCGCCCATCCTGATCAAACGCATCACCCTGCAGGGCGGCAACATCGCCTACAGCGACCGCTTCATCAAGCCCAACTACGACGCCAACCTGACCGGCATGGGTGGGCGGCTCACCGGTCTGTCTTCCGATCCGAACACCATTGCCGAGCTGGATCTGCGCGGCAAGGTGGACAACGCGGCGCCGGTGGAGGTGGTCGGCAAACTCAACCCCTTCCGGCAGGACAAGGCCCTCGACATCACGGCTTCAGTAAAGGATTTCGAACTCTCCGGCGTGTCGACCTACGCCGCCAAATACGTGGGCTACGGGATCGACAAGGGCAAGCTGTCGGCGACGCTTGCTTACAAGATCGAAGACCGCAAGCTGACGGCGACCAATCAGGTCTTCCTCGACCAGCTGACCTTCGGCGAGAAAGTGGACAGCCCGAACGCCCTCAAGCTGCCGGTGCTGCTGGCGGTGTCCCTGCTCAAGAACAGCCGGGGCGAGATTGATCTCAATCTGCCCGTCGGCGGTTCGCTGGACGATCCCGAGTTCAGCATTGGCGGGATTGTTTTCAAGGTGATCGTCAATCTCATCGGCAAGGCCATCACTTCGCCGTTTGCGCTGCTCGGTTCGGTGTTCGGTGGCAATAGCGAGGAGCTGGCCTGGCTGGAGTTCGATGCCGGCTTCTCGCGTCTTGCCGAAGGAGCCGAGACCAAACTGAGCGCTATCGCCAGGGCCATGAACGAGAAGACCGGCCTGACGCTCGACATCGCCGGCCGGATCGATCCGGAAAACGATCGGGAAGGTCTGAAGCATGCGGTGATGCTCAGCAAGGTGGAGGCCCTGAAGATCAAGGACATGGCCAGAAAGGGCGAGTCTCTTGCCGATGACGGACGCGTGCGCATCGATGCCGCCGAATATCCGCCCTTGCTGACCCGGGTTTACCGGGACGAGAAATTCCCCAAGCCACGCAATCTGGTCGGTCTGACCAAGGATCTGCCAGTGGCCGAGATGGAGAAGCTGATGCTGGCCAACACGCTCGTCAGCGACGACGATCTGCGCCTCCTGGCCCAGCAGCGGGCGCTGGCGGTGAAGAACTGGCTTCTCGACAAAGGCCATGTTCCGGCCGAGCGCATCTTTGTGCTGGCGTCCCGTGAGGGGGCTGATGGCAAGGAGACCAGAGCCAAGACGAGCAGGGTGGATTTCTCCCTGCGTTGATGGATTTTCAGGAGACAGGAATGAGACCTGCAAAACTCGATGATGCGCAGCGTCAGGCCGCGCTTGCCACCCTGGACGGCTGGCAGGTAGTGCCCGGGCGCGATGCCCTTACCAGGCAATTCCGCTTTGCCGATTTCAACGCCGCTTTTGGCTGGATGACGCAGGTGGCCTTGATGGCCGAGAAGCTTGACCATCATCCTGAGTGGTTCAACGTTTACAACCGGGTGGACGTGACCCTGACGACCCATGATGCCGGTGGTGTGACGGAGCTGGATGTTCAGCTTGCCCGTTTCATGAGCCGGGCGGCGGCCTGATTCCGTTCGGGTTTGCGGCACTGCGACATGATTGTCTGCGGTGACGGTGCTAACCTTCGCCCTTCGGGTCTGTAGTTTTCGACGATTTCGGCATTGTTTTGAAATCGATAAGAGCAAGCCTGACAACCCGAAGGAGATCACCGCCGATGCACCTGACGTTTGACTGGAACGCTGCCCGCCGACGCTCGCGTGAGCAAGCGAACTCTGCCGAAGAAGGGCAGGGCGCGAACAGAACTACCTGGAAACGTTTCCCCTATGGCGACCGGATCTACCGCTACGGCGGGACGGCACTGTCAAGCAACTGGGCGCGCCTCCATCGGGGCGACCTGGAGCCGTATCCGACGACCGACAGCCTGGCCGAGCTGTTGGGTACCAACCCTGAACTGATGCCCCATGCACCGGATCTGGCAGCCATCGTTGCGCTCATCGAGGATGCCTGGCGGGCCTATCATGCCGGTGATTTTGCCGATGCGGTCGATTATGGCCTCGCCGCCGGGCCGGTCGGCATGGTGGTTGCGGCCCGTGCGGCGGCGGTCTATGCGTCTCATCTCGAAGAAGACGAGGTGCGCCGGCTGGCCATCCTGCGGGATACCGTGGAGTCGTGTGCCGCGCTGGTTCAACTGGCGCCCAACTGGATCAACGCCTGGTACGTTTACGGGCTGGCACTTGGGCGCTACAGCCAGAACATCTCGGTGGTGAAAGCGCTGGCCCAGGGTTTGGGTGGCAAGGTGCGGGACAGCCTGCACAGGGTCATCCAGCTGAATCCAGGGCATGCGGATGCCCATGTCGGACTGGGGGTCTATCACGCAGAGGTGATCGACAAGGTTGGCGGGATGGTCGCGGCCCTGACCTACGGCGCGCGCAAGGAGGCGGTGGTGGATCACTTCGAGGCCGCCCGGGGCCTGCATCCCCAGTCGCCGGTGGTGCTGGCCGAATACGCCCGCTCCACCCAGCTGGCCTTTGGCCATGCGCATTCGGGGAGGGCCCACGAGATTTTTGGTGAAGCGGCGGCCTGTCAGCCGGCCGACGCGCTGGAGCGCCTCGACGTGGAGTGGGCGCTGGGCGAACTCGAGTAAGGGGCCGCAGCGGGGCGCTCAGCCCTTGGAGCGGACCAGGCGTGCCTTTTCCCGGTCCCAGTCGCGTTCCTTCTCGGTTTCGCGCTTGTCGTACTGTTTCTTGCCCTTGGCAAGGCCGACGCTGATTTTCACGCGCCCTTTTACATAATGCAGGTCGAGCGGGATCAGCGCATAGCCGGCCCGTTCCACCTTGCCGATCAGCTTGGCGATCTCTTCCGCGTGCAGCAGCAGCTTGCGGGTGCGGGTCGGGTCGGGCGTGATGTGGGTCGAGGCGGACTCCAGCGGCGTGATGTGCATGCCGACGATGAAGATCTCGGCGCCGCGAATCACCACGTAGGCTTCCTTGATGTTGGCGCGCCCGGCGCGGATGCCCTTTACCTCCCATCCCTCCAGCACCAGGCCGGCTTCGTACTTGTCCTCGATGAAATAATCGTGGAAGGCCTTGCGGTTGTCGATGATGCTCATTGGCGTAGGCTCGAACGGACGCGTAAAATCGCGCATTTTAACAGGTCGGTACTCCGCTAGCGCTCCGATGGCAGCCGTCAAGAAAATTGTCCTGATCGAGTTCACCCCGGCCCAGATGTTTGAGCTGGTGGACCGCTGCGAGGATTACCCCAGGTTTCTTCCGTGGTGCGGTGGCAGTGAGGTGCATGGCCGCGACGAGAAGGTGACCAAGGCGACCCTCCATATCAACTACCACGGGATCAAGTCCCACTTCAGCACCGAGAACGAAAAGCGCTATCCCGGCCACATGCACATCCGGCTGACCGACGGGCCATTCACGCATCTGGACGGAAGCTGGGATTTTACGCCACTGGGCGAGGCGGCCTGCAAGGTCGAGTTCAACCTGCATTACGAATTTTCCAGCCGCCTCATCGAGAAGGCTGTCGGGCCGGTGTTCAGCCATATCGCCAACACCTTCGTCGACTCCTTCGTCAAGCGCGCTGCGCAAATCTACGTCAAGAGCTGAAATGTCCGATTCGATCAACGTGGAAGTTTGCTACGCCCTCAGGGATCGCCAGGAGATCGTGCGTTTGAAGATGCCTGAAGGCTGCACCGTGCAGCGGGCCATCGATGCCTCGGGGCTGCTCCAGAAGCACCCGGAGATCGATCTGGCCAAGACCAACAAACTCGGCGTGTTCGCCAAGCTGGTGAAGGCCGATACTGTCTTGCGCGACAAGGACCGGATCGAAATCTATCGCCCGCTGATTGCCGACCCGAAGGAGGTCCGGCGCAAACGGGCCGAAGAGGGCAAGGTGATGAAGAAGGGTGGCGGGACGGGCGAGGATTCCGCCGCCTGAGTGCGGGATACGCCTACTTGCAGATGCGCTCGACTGCCTTGCGGGTGCGTTCGATTTCGGCTGCGCGCTCGTCGTCATCCATGAAGATGCGTTCGCCGGCTTCGTTGAAACGGACAACCCGCTGGCCGCTTTCGAGGCCCGCAAGGTGCTGCTTTGATGCGCTGCATTCGCGCTGGCGCTGTTCGCTGTCGGCCTTGTCCTTGCGGGCTTTTTCCTCGGCTTCGGTTTTTTCGGCGAGGCGCTTGCGGAAGGCCAGTTCCTTGTCGACATAGCTCGGCTGGGCGTTGTCGGTAGGGGCGGTCTTGCCGGGGGCCAGGGTCGGCTGCTTGACGGTGCGTGCCTTGCCGTCGGGCGGCGGCGTATCCGAATAATGGACCTGGCCGCTGGCATCCTTCCAGCTGTAGATACTCTGTGCAAAGGCCGTCTGGCCGGCGCAAACCAGCAGTACAACGAGAAGCTTGTGGAACATTGGGGACTCCGGTAGGACAAAGCTTTTGCCGGTGAGCGGCAAGCTACGTATAATACGGATTTGATTCAAGGGATTAAAGCTATGCGAGTGATTCAGAAGGCGCTGACGTTTGACGATGTCCTTCTCATCCCCGCCCATTCGAGCGTTCTCCCGCGCGACGTCAGCCTCCAGACGAAACTCACGCGCAACATTACCCTGAATATCCCCCTGGTGTCCGCTGCAATGGACACAGTGACTGAAGCGCGCCTTGCCATTGCGCTCGCCCAGGAAGGCGGGATCGGGATCGTTCACAAGAACCTGACCCCGCAACAGCAGGCCGCAGAAGTGGCCAAGGTAAAGCGCTTCGAATCGGGCATTCTCAAGGATCCGATCATCATCCCGCCGACCATGACGGTTCGCGAGGTGCTCATCCTTACCCGTACCCACAAGTTCTCCGGCCTGCCGGTGGTGGATAACGGCAAGGTGATCGGCATTGTCACCAACCGCGACACCCGCTTCGAGACCAATCTCGATCAGCCTGTTTCCGCCATCATGACGCCCAAGGCTCGCCTGGTTACCGTCAAGGAAGGTGCGAGCCTGGACGAAGCCCGGGAGCTGATGCACAAGCATCGTCTTGAGCGTGTGCTGGTGCTGAATGATGCGGGCGAACTGGCCGGGCTCATCACCGTCAAGGACATGATGAAGTCCACCGAGCACCCGCTGGCCGCCAAGGACGATCTCGGTCGTCTGCGTGTCGGTGCGGCCATCGGCGTTGGCGTGGGGACCGAAGAGCGGGCCGAGTTGCTGGCCGAGGCCGGTGTGGACGTGATCGTTGTCGATACTGCCCATGGTCACTCGCAGGGCGTGCTCGACCGCGTGAGCTGGGTCAAGAAGAACTTCCCGCAGGTTGAGGTCATCGGCGGCAACATCGCCACCGCCTCTGCCGCGCTGGCGCTGGTGCAGGCCGGTGCTGACGGCGTCAAGGTCGGTATCGGCCCGGGCTCCATCTGCACCACGCGTATCGTTGCCGGTGTGGGCGTGCCCCAGATCACGGCGGTCGATAACGTCGCAACGGCCCTCGCCGGCAGCGGCGTGCCGCTGATTGCCGACGGCGGCATCCGCTACTCGGGCGACATCTCCAAGGCCATCGCGGCCGGTGCCAACGTGGTGATGCTCGGCGGTCTGTTCGCCGGCACCGAGGAAGCGCCGGGCGAAACGGTGCTGTTCCAGGGCCGTTCGTACAAGTCCTATCGCGGCATGGGTTCCCTCGGGGCCATGCAGCAGGGCGCTGCCGACCGTTACTTCCAGGAGAACGACGGCAACGTGGACAAGCTGGTGCCGGAAGGTATCGAAGGCCGTGTGCCCTACAAGGGCGCGGTGACTGCGGTGATTCACCAGCTGATGGGCGGCCTGCGCGCCTCCATGGGTTACGTGGGTTGCGGCACCATCGATGACATGCGCTCCCGCGCCGAGTTTGTCGAGATCACTTCGGCCGGCATCCGCGAGTCTCACGTCCACGACGTGCAGATCACCAAGGAAGCGCCGAACTACCACGTGGAATAATCATTGTTCCGCTGTGGTTCGCCAGGGCAGCCTTTGGGCTGCCCTTTTTCGTGGGCGGCCTGAACCTATCGACGCAAATCGACTCCACCTTTCCATGCTGAACAGAACCCGATCCGATTCGTCCTCCACTGCGGCGGCCCTTGCGCCGGTGCTGGAGGTCAGTGAGCTGTGCCGTGCGGTGACGTCCGACGGCGGCAGCGAATTGCGTATTCTCGACAAGGTGTCCTTCCGGATCATGGCCGGCGAGGCGGTGGCCATCGTCGGTGCGTCCGGCTCCGGCAAGTCCACGCTCCTCGGCCTGCTGGCCGGGCTGGATGCGCCGAGCAGCGGCTCGGTATGCATCCGCGGACAAGATCTTTTTGCCCTCGATGAAGATGGTCGTGCGGCGCTGCGCGGGGCCTGCGTGGGTTTCGTGTTCCAGTCTTTCCAGCTGCTGCCGGCCCTCACTGCGCTGGAAAACGTGATGTTGCCGCTGGAACTGGCCGGGCGTCGGGATGCGCGGCAGGAGGCGGAGGCCTGGCTCGGGCGTGTTGGCCTGGCTGCCCGTCTGGGGCATTACCCGCGTCAGCTCTCCGGCGGCGAGCAGCAGCGTGTCGCCGTGGCCCGTGCCTTTGCGCCGAAACCGGCGCTGGTGCTGGCCGACGAGCCGACCGGCAATCTCGATGTGGCAACCGGCGAGGCGGTGATCGAGTTGATGTTCTCCCTCAACGTCGAATCCGGCACAACCCTTGTGCTGGTGACCCACGACAACGCCCTGGCCGCCCGCTGCGGACGCACCCTGCGCTTGTCGGCCGGGCGCCTGGTGACCAACTGATACCACCGTAGGTCGGGCTTCGGTCCGACTTACGGGAAAAACTGTTCCTTCAGCCCGCAGCGCTTCAGGATGCTGCGGCCGGCAATGACGCCGCTGCGCACGGCGGATTCGATTGTCGCCGGGTACTCCGACGCCACATAGTCGCCGGCCAGCCACAGGCCGGCTTCGGGCGTGAGTGTCTTCGGCCGGACAAGGCCCGGCGTGCATGCGAAGGTAGCCCGCTTCTCGGTGATGATCTGCGACCACAGGAGCGGAGGCAGCGGGCCGAGCACCGCCTGCAATTCCTGCAGCAGGGCGATCTCAAGGGCTTCCTTCGCGATGTCCTGGTGGGCGCCGCTGGCACTGATGACTACGCCGACCAGACCTTCCGGTCCGCCGAGGGCGGTCCGGTCGAAGACCCACTGGCCATAGCCACCGGTCATGCCGATCATCGGCTCCGGAAACTTCACTGCTCCATCAAAGGCCAGCCACGCGGTAACAATCGGCTCGTGTTTGAGCTGGCCGATTTGCGCCACCACCGGCGCCATGGCGGGCAGGGATTCGACCAGCGGGGCCACGTGATAGGGGGCGGTGGCGATCACCACGTGGTCGTAGATGCTCTCCCACGGGTCGCCATCCAGCCGGTAGCCGTCGCCGTGTTCGTAGCGAAGAATGGCCTTGACCGGCTCGGCGGTGCGCACCGTGTGTCCGCGCATGGCCAGCCAGCGGGAGGCCGGGACCGGGAAGAGTTCCGACAGGTCGAGCCGTGGCAGCAGCATGTCGGAGGCCGATGCGCCGGCGGTGAGGCTGTCGCGCAGCACATGGGCGAACACCTGGGCCGAGGCTTGTGCCACCGGGGTGTTCAGCGCGGCCACGCACAGGGGCTCCCAGATCAGGCGGATGAGCTTGTCGGTCTGGGCGCTGTCGGCGAGCAGGGCTGCGACGGGGCGGTCGGGCTCGACGCGGAAGCGGGTGCGTTTGAGCTGGCGCATCAGTCGCGCCATGGCGAGCTTGTCGCGCCAGTCGAGGCCCTTGGCGCGCAGCAGGCCGATGGCCAGATGCAGCGGGGCCGGCAGCGGCGCGGTGCGCAGTTCACAGTGGCCGGGATAGACCAGTGCGAGGCGCCGGGTTTCGAGTACCGAGGGTTTGACGCCGACCAGGCGCAGCATGCGCAGGGTTTCGGTGTAGGCGCCCAGCAGGATGTGCTGGCCGTTGTCGAGCCCGATACCGTATTTGTCTACCACCCGGGCGCGGCCGCCGAGGGTGCGCGACGATTCGAAGAGCGTGACCCGGGCGCCGCCACGGGCCAGCGTTACGGCCGCCGAAAAGCCGGCGTAGCCGCCGCCGACGATGGCGACCTGCGGGGTCTCGCTCATCCCTTGAACCAGGTTTTCCCGGCGATCCAGATCTTGCGCAGCGGGGTGAGAGAGGTGCGCCGGTCGAGGACCTGAAAGCCGTCGGCTTCGATCTCGTCGAGCAGGGTGCGGTAGATGGCGGCCATGATCAGGCCGGGGCGCTGGGCCTTGCGGTCTTCGGCGGGGAGCTGGGCAAAGGCCTGGTCGTAGAGCTGACGGGCGCGTGTGGCCTGGAAGGCCATCAGCTGACGGAAGTTGTCGTCGTAGCGGGCTTCGAGGATTTGCTTGGCCGGCACGTTGAAGCGCTGCATCTCGTCGATGGGCAGGTAGATGCGGCCCCGCCGGGCGTCCTCGCCCACGTCGCGGATGATGTTGGTGAGCTGGAAGGCGAGGCCCAGGTCGTGGGCGTACTTGAGGGTCTGGCGGTTCTGGTAGCCGAAGATTTCGGCCGACAGCAGGCCGACCACGCTGGCGACGCGGTAGCAGTACAGATTGAGCGCCTTCCAGTCGAGGTAGCGGGTCTGCATCAGGTCCATCTGCATGCCGTCGATGATTTCGAGCAGTTGCTCGCGGGGCAGGTTGAAGCGCCCGCTGATGTCCTTCAGGGCCTGGCCGACGGGGTGTTGCGGCTCGCCGTCAAAGACCTGCTTGACCTGATTGCGCCACCAGTCGAGCTTGGTCTGGGCGATCTGCACGTCGTGGCATTCATCGACCACGTCGTCCACTTCACGGCAGAAGGCGTACAGGGCGGTGATCGCCTGGCGCCGCTCGGGGGGCAGGAACATGAAGCTGTAGTAGAAGCTGGAGCCGCTGCTGGCGGCTTTCTCCTGGCAATAGGCGTGCGGATCGGTCATGGGGGCTTACCGGATGGTGGCGCGCCAGGCGAGGCGCAGCCAGTCTGTCTTGCCGAGGGTCGGACGGTGCCGGAATACGTCGTAGCCGTTCGCCTCGATCTTGTCGAGTATGGCGAGCCCGCCTTGCACCATCAGGCGCAATTCCCAGCCGATACGGCCGGGCAGGCGGCGGGCGAGGGGGGCGCCGTGGCGCATCATGCTGCGGGCCCGCTGGACCTGGAAGTCCATCAGTGCCGAGAATTCATGGCTGACCACGCCGGCATTGATGTCGGCCTCGGTCACGCCGAAGCGCTGCATGTCGGCGAGGGGCAGGTAAATGCGTTGCTTTTGCCAGTCGATGGCGACGTCCTGCCAGAAGTTGATGAGCTGCAAGCTGGTGCAGATCTGGTCGGACATGATCAGGTTGTCCGGCGTTTCGGCCCGGTACAGACACAGCAGCAGGCGGCCCACCGGGTTGGCGGAGCGGCGGCAGTAGTCGGTCAACTCGGCGAAGTCGGTGTAGCGCGTCTTGCCCACATCCTGGCTGAAGGCGTCCAGCAGGTCGCGGAAGAGACCGATGGGCAGCTTGAACTGGTGGATGTTGCGGGCGAGGCGCTCGAAGATCGGGGCGAGGCCCGGATCGTCGAAGGGGCGATTCTGCTCGATGGCGTGCAGGGCGCGGCGGTAGTCGTTGAGCTGGGCGAGTCGCATCACCGGCAGGGCATCGCCCTCATCGGCAATGTCGTCGGCGCTGCGCGCAAAGGCGTAGATGGCCTCCACCGGCTCGCGCAGGCGCGCGGGCAGCAGGAAGGAGGCGACCGGGAAGTTTTCGTAGTGGTCAACGGGCATGGGCGCGCGGAGTATACCCTGCGCACGCGACGGAACCGACCGGCCTTGGACCCCTCAGACTCATCATGCTCGAAATCGAAAACATCTCCCGTCATTTCAACGCTCGTCCGGTGTTGCAGGACGTGTCCCTGCGCCTGGCGCCGGGTGACTACGTGGCCATCGTCGGCGAGTCCGGCGTCGGCAAATCGACACTGCTCAACCTCATCGCCGGGCTGGATCGACCAGATGGCGGGCGGCTGGTGCTGGACGGCAGCGACTATTCGACGCTCGACGAAGATGCGCTGACCCATTTGCGCCGCGACAAGCTGGGCTTCGTTTTTCAGGCCTTTCATGTGCTGCCCCATCTCACCGTGCGCCAGAACGTGGCTCTGCCCCTGTGGCTGCAGGGTGTCGATGGCCTGGCCGCCGACGGCCCGGCGCAGCAACTGCTCGATGCCGTCGGCCTGGGCGAGCGGGCCGGCAGCTGGCCGCGGGAGCTTTCTGGCGGCGAGATGCAGCGGGTGGCGATTGCCCGGGCGCTGGTCCATCGGCCGCGTCTGGTGCTGGCCGACGAACCTACCGGAAATCTCGACCCGGCCAACGGGGCGAAGGTGCTGGCCTTGCTCGGCGAGCGCATCCGCGAGGCCGGGGCCATCGGCATCCTGGTGACCCATTCGCTGGAGGCGGCTGCGACTGCCGACCGGGTATTGCGCCTGACTGCCAAGGGTTTGGTCGGATGAAGCTGGCGCCGGTTTTTCTTGGCTCGCTGGCCCGCCGACGTGTGGCGACGCTGTTTTCGTTGATGGCCATCGTGCTCGGTGTGGCACTGGGGATGGCCGTGCAGGCGGTGCACGAGGCGGCCTTGTCGGAGTTTGGGCGTGGCTTGCGTTCGCTGGCCGGGCAGGCGGACTTGCAGGTGGTCGGGCCGCGCGGTGGCTTTGACGAAGGGCTTTATGCGCAGCTGGCGGCCCGCCCCGAAGTCGCCGATGCGAGTCCGGTGGTCGAGGTGGAGGTGAAGCTGGCCGGGCGGGAGGACACGCTCACGCTCCTCGGCGTGGATGTCTTTGCGCTGGCCCGGGTCACGCCACTGCTGCTGCCCCGGGCGGATGAGGGCGGGGAGCGCTTTGCGGTGCTGGCCGATGACGGGATCTTCGTGAGCGCGGCGGTGCGCCAGGCTTTTGGCCTGAAGTCCGGTGAGGCGATCCGCCTGCAGGTGGGGGCGACGGACGTGACGCTGCGTGTTGCCGGCGATCTGCCCGCTGCGGGGGACGCGCGACGGCTGGCGGTGATGGACATCGCCGCCGTGCAGGCCCGTTTCGGCAGGCTGGGGCGGCTCACGCGCATTGATCTGCGACTGGTCGACGGCGTTGAGCCCGGCGCGGTGCGTGATGTATTGCAGGGCGTTCTGCCGGCCGGTGTGCTCGTCGAGGCGCCGGAGGCGGCAGAGGATCAGGCCGCCAATCTGTCCCGGGCCTACCGGGTGAACCTGACCATGCTGGCGGCGATGGCGCTGCTGACCGGCGGTTTCCTTGTCTTCTCGGCCCAGGCTTTGTCGGTGGTGCGGCGGCGTACGGAGTTTGCCTTTCTGCGCGCCATCGGGCTGTCCCGACGCACCCTGTTCGGCTGGCTGGTGGCCGAAGGCGCGGCGGTCGGACTGGCTGGTGGGCTCGTGGGTACGGCGCTGGGTTACGGCCTGGCCTGGGGGGCGCTGGTGCTGCTTGGGGGGGATCTGGGGGCCGGTTACTTTTCCGGGCTCACGCCGCAGTTGCAGTTCCAGCCGGGTGTCAGTGTCGCTTACGTTGCCCTTGGCATGCTCGCTGGCGTGGCCGGCGCCTGGTTGCCGGCGCGGGAGGCGGCCACCGTGTCGCCGGCGCAGGCGTTGAAGGCCGGTGATGAGGCTGCGCTGCTGGGCGGGCGGGGGCATCCGGTCTGCGGTGCGACTTTGCTGGCGCTGAGCGTTGCTGCGTGCGGGATTCCGCCCGTCGATGGTTTGCCGCTTGGCGGTTATCTGGCGGTGGCCTGCCTGCTGGCCGGGGCGGTGATGTTGCTGCCGGCGGTGGCCTCGGGGGTCGCCTGGCTGTTGCCGGCGCGGGGGCCGGTACCGGCGCGTCTGGCACTGGCCCGTCTCGGGGCTGCGCCGGGGCATGCGGTGGTGGCGGCGGCCGGGGTGTTGACCAGCGTGGCGCTGGCGGCCGCCATGGCGATCATGGTGGCGTCCTTCCGCGATTCGGTGGATCAGTGGCTGAACCAGATCCTGCCCGCCGATCTCTACCTGCGCGCCGGCAAGGCCAGCGGCAGCGGCTACCTCGATGAGGATTTGCAGCGGCGCATTGCCGCTACGCCCGGTGTCGGGCAGGTGGCTTTCACTCGTCACGAAAGCCTGCGCCTGGCCGCTGGTCAGGCTCCGGTAGCCTTGATCGCCCGGCCGGTGTCAAAGGACGGCAGCGAGTTGCCGCTGGCAGGCCGCGTCCATCCCGGCGGCGAGGGGCCGCAAGTCTGGATTTCCGAAGCGATGCAGGATTTGTATGGCTGGCAGCCCGGTCAGCAGGTGGATCTGCCCCTTGCCGGGCGCCGGGTGGCGGTGCATGTGGCTGGCGTGTGGCGGGATTACGCGCGCCAGACCGGTGCGGTGATGATCGACCTGGGTGATTACCGCCGTCTTACCGGTGACCGTCTCGCCAATGATGCGGCGATTGCGCTCGCCCCGGGGGCTGGCGCGAGTCAGGTGGCTGATGCGCTGACGACGATGGCCGGTGCCCGGGCGCTGGAAGTCGCCCGGCCGGGGGAAATCCGTGCCATCAGCCTGCGTATCTTCGACCGCACTTTTGCTGTCACTTATCTGCTGGAGGCGGTGGCGGTAGCCATCGGCCTGGCCGGTGTGGCGGCCAGTTTTGCGGCACTGGCGGCGGCGCGCCGGCGGGAGTTCGGGATGCTCCGTCACCTGGGCCTGACACGTCGTCAGATCGGCTGGATGCTGGCCCAGGAAGGGGCGCTGGCGGCTGGCGTCGGCGTGCTCGGTGGCCTGCTGACGGGTGGCGCCATCGGGCTGGTGCTGATCGAGGTGGTCAATCGGCAGAGTTTCCACTGGAGTATGGATCTGCATGTGCCGTGGGGCTCGCTGGCGCTGTTCGGCGTTGGCCTGATTGCACTGGCGGCGCTGGCGGCGGTGCTCGCCGGGCGTCAGGCCATGCGCCAGGACGCGGTGCTGGCGGTGCGGGAGGACTGGTGATGGATCGACGTGTATTTCTGCTGGCGCTGGCTGGCTTGCCTGTGTGGCGTGGCGCGCGGGCGGTGGACTTCGCGCCGGTGTTGCCCGGCCGCCGACTGGTTTTTCCGGCGGATCACGGTGCTCACCCGGATTTTCGTACCGAGTGGTGGTACGCGACTGGCTGGCTACATGTGCCGGACGGTACGCCGCTGGGCTTTCAGACCACCTTCTTTCGTGTGCGCACCGGCATGGGGGAGGGCAGCCCGAGCGCCTTTGCGCCGCGCCAACTGATCCTTGCCCATGCGGCCATCGCCGATCCGCGCCTGGGGCGCCTGCGCCATGACGAGCGTTCGGCGCGGGTCGGTTTCGGTCGTGCCGGTTTCGAGAGCGGGCACACCCGTGTGTGGGTGGGCGACTGGCGTTTCGAGCAGACCGGTGAGCGCTACCGGGCGGAAGTCCGGGCGGCGGATTTCAGCTACGCGCTGGATCTGCTTGCCGATGATCCGCCCGTGCTCAACGGTCGGGCCGGCTTCAGTACCAAGGCGCCGGACTCGCGTCACGCCAGTTATTACTACAGCCGTCCGCAGTTGAAGGTGAGTGGCTCGGTCACGCTGGAGGGCCGCTCCCAGAGCGTGACCGGCCATGCCTGGCTCGACCACGAATGGTCCAGCGAACTGCTGCCGGATGGGGCTCAGGGTTGGGACTGGGTCGGCCTCAATCTGGACGACGGCAGTGCGCTGATGGCTTTCCGGATGCGCGGCAGGGATGGCCGGGCCTTGTGGGCGGCCGCCACTTTTCGACCGACAGACGGCCCGGCCCGGGTGCTGTCGCCCGTGGACATCGGTTTCGAGGCGCTGCGCCAGTGGCGTTCGACTCGTACCGGTATTACGTACCCGGTGGAGTGGCGGGTGCGCATCGGCTGGCGATTTTTCCATCTGCAGCCGCTCCTCGACGATCAGGAGCTGGATAGCAGCCGGTCTACCGGTGCGGTTTACTGGGAAGGGGCTGTGCGGGTGATGGAGGCTGGTCGAGAGTTTGGGCGGGGCTATCTGGAAATGACCGGATACGGAGAACGTATTCGTATCGGTTAGATCTGTTTTTCCTTGTTGTGGTGCGATATGCAGGGGTTTGAGGGAGGTTTTGAAACTTTTGATTCGCATAGGGTGAAAATAGGTTGCATGGTTTTTTTGGGTTTTCGTTTTTTTAAAAAAACCTTTGTTTTTAGTAATTTATTGTACTTTTTATGTATTTTTTCTTATTGTTTTGTCCGTGATAAAAGTCACGAAAGAATGTTAGGTTATCGATATAACATCCTTTGACATTGTCTTAAGCGGATTGCATTTGATGTTTAAATTGGGGCCGTCGGGTGTTTGCCCCATAGCTATATGGGATCAGGTTTGTGATGGCGGCGGTGTGCCGTTTTTGCTGTGGCCTTGAGCATGCCGTGGAGCGCACAGCCCGCCATGCAGGCGCTTGGGCTTCATGCCCGGGATGGAGCACGATGGACGCTTGATCCGGCGCACTTCGTGTGGGCGCTGGGCAGCTTGTGCGCATTGAACCGGGTTCCGTTCGATGCTGAATTGCTGCTGCGGCAGTTTCCGCCTCCATACAACACGGATACGCTGGTGCATGCCGCGCGTGCGCTGGGTTTCCGGATCAAGTTCAAGGCGCTGTCGGCCTCGCAACTGGGTACCGCCGCCTTTCCGTGTGTGGCTTTGCTGGCGCCGGTCGAGTCTGCGGGAGAAGAGGGGGCTGCCGGGCTGGGCCTGGTGACGGATATTTCGGCGCAGCGTGTGCTGTTCTTTGCTGCCTGCACCAACGCCCCTGCCGAATTGTCGCCGGATGATTTTGCCCGCCAGTACGCCGGCTTTGTTTTTCTGGTGGCGCGGGAAAAAGCTGCACCGGTCAATCCCGAGAAAGAAGTCGCCAGGGCGTTTGGTTTCCGCTGGTTCATCCCCGAGCTGTTGCGTCACCGCAAGGTGTGGCGCGACGTGTTGCTGGCGTCGCTGGTCATCCAGTTGCTGGCCTTGGGGACCCCGCTGTTCACCCAGACCATCATCGACAAGGTGGTGGTTCATCGCACCGAAAGCACGCTGGCGGTCATCGCCATCGGGATGGCGGTGTTCATGGTTTTCTCGGCGCTGCTGACCTGGGTACGCCAGTATCTGGTCCTGCACACCGGCAACCGCGTCGATGCGGTGCTCGCCGCAGCGGTTTTCGAGCACTTGTTCCGCCTGCCGCCGCGCTACTTCGAGAAGCGTCCGACCGGGGTCATCTCGGCCCGCCTGAATGGTGTCGAGACGATTCGGGAGTTTGTGGCCGGCGCCGCCGTGACGCTGATGCTCGACCTGCCTTTCCTGCTGATCTTCGTCGGCGTCATGCTGACCTACAGCCTGACCCTGACCCTGATCGTGATGGGGATCCTCGGCGCTGTCGTGGTTCTCAGCCTGCTGGTGGCGCCGATGTTCCAGGCCCAGCTCAACCAGCAGTTTCTGCTCGGGGCCCGCAACCAGGCCTTTCTGACCGAATACGTCGCCGGCATCGAGACGGTCAAGAGCCTGCAGATGGAGCCCCAGCTCAAGCAGCGCTACGCCGACTACCTGGCCGAGTACCTGAGCGCCTCGTTCCGCACGCGGCAGTTTGCCAACACCTACAGTACGGCGGCGTCGGCACTCGAACAACTGATGAGTCTGCTCATTCTGGTGATGGGCGCATGGACGGTGATGCAGGGCTCCGAGTTCACGATTGGCATGCTGGTGGCCTTCCAGATGTTCGCCGGCAAGGTTTCACAACCGATGATGCGTCTGGTCGGGCTGTGGCAGCAGTTCCAGCAGGCTGACCTGTCGGTACGCCGGCTGGGCGATCTGATGAACGCGCCGACCGAGCCTTATTCGCTCCTCCCTTCGCGGGTACGCGAGGGCAAGGGCCTCATCGAAATCGAGGGGCTGGCCTTTCGCCATGCCGACAATCTGCCCTACCTCTACCGTGATTTCAGCCTGACCGTTCGGCCCGGCAGCACGGTGGCGATCATGGGCGCTTCCGGTTCGGGAAAAAGCACGCTCGCCAAGCTCCTGCAGGGTTTCTATCAGCCGGCTGACGGTCGGATCCGCATCGACGGCACGGATATCGGCAACCTTTCTGCCAACGAACTGCGCCATTACTTTGGTGTGGTGCCTCAGGAAACCGTGCTGTTCTCCGGCACGATCTACGACAACCTGCTGGCCGCCAATCCCCATGCCAGCTTCGAGCAGATCGTACATGCCTGCAAACTGGCCGAAATCCACCTTGCCATCGAGCAGCAGCCGCAGGGTTATCAGACCGCGATCGGCGAGCGCGGTGCCGGACTGTCCGGCGGACAGCGTCAGCGGCTGGCCATTGCCCGGGCGCTGCTCAAGCAGCCAAAGATCCTCATCTTCGACGAAGCGACAAGCGCCCTCGATCCGCAGACCGCCGAACACTTCGCCATCACGGTCAACCAGCTGCAAGGCAAGGTGACGATGCTCTTCATCACCCATGCGCTGCCCAGGAGCCTGCGTGTGGACGAGGTGGTGCGCATCGGGGCCGAGCGCGTGACGGTGCTCAGCGGCGAACGCGCGGGCGCCGCAAGCCAGGAGCGCGCTGCACCGGCGCCCGCCTGAGCGGAAATTTTCGCAATACGTCACAAACACGAACAACAACCAACCAGGGAAGAAGAAAATGCCAATCGACACCACCGCCTCCAGTACCGTGTACGGCAGCTCCAGCGACGAAATGCTGGTCGGCAGCGCCGGCAACGACACCTTTCAGCTCACGACGGGCGGGGACGCGAACGGCACCGACCAGTTCATCGGCGGCGGCGGTGTCAACACCATCGTGGGGGGATGGTCCGCCGATACGCTGCATGTCACCGACGGTCTCGCCAACCTGCAGGACATTCAGGTCCTCGACGGCGGTGACGGCGCCTGGCAGAACAACGTCATCCTGGCTACCGATGCCAGCGACACGCTCGACTTCTCTGCCGTGGAGGTCCGCAATTTCATCATCGACGGCGGGGCCGGTAACGACACGATCACCGGCACGGCCGGCGACGACCATATCCGCGGCGGCACCGGCAATGACGTCCTCAATGGCGGCGCGGGTAACGACACCTTCCTGTTGATCACCGCGGGCGATACCAATGGTACCGACATATACGACGGCGGCACGGGCATCAACGCCATCGTCGGCGGCTGGTCCTACGATACCCTGCACGTGCTGGACCAGTTGAGCAACCTGCAGAACATCCAGGTCCTCGACGGCGGTGACACGACCTGGCAGTACAACACCATTCTGGCCACTGACAGCAACGACACCCTGGATTTTTCCAGCTACCAGGTCAACAACTTCATCATTGACGGCGCCGCCGGCAACGATGTCATTACCGGCACCTCGGCGGGGGACTACATTCGCGGTGGTACGGGCGATGACGTCCTCGCCGGCGGCGCGGGTGACGACACTTTCCTGCTGATCACCGCGGGCGATACCAACGGTACCGACATGTACGACGGCGGTACGGGCATCAACGCCATCGTCGGCGGCTGGTCCTACGACACGCTGCACGTGCGGGACCAGTTGAGCAACCTGCAGAACATCCAGGTTCTTGACGGCGGTGACACGACCTGGCAATACAACACCATCCTGGCCACCGGCGGCAACGACACGCTGGATTTTTCCACCTATCAGGTGAACAACTTCATCATCGATGGCAGTGCCGGCAACGATGTCATCACCGGAACTGCAGGGGCAGACCACATCCTCGGCGGGACGGGCAATGACGTCCTGAGCGGGGGCGCGGGTGATGACACCTTTCTGCTGCTTACCGGCAGCGATGCCAACGGTAGCGACCGCTTCTACGGCGGCACGGGCATCAACGCCATCGTCGGTGGCTGGTCCTTCGACACACTGCGCGTGATGGATCGCCTGGCAAACCTGGTCGACATCCAGGTGCTTGACGGTGGCGACAGCAACCTCGGCTACAACACCGTGATGGCAACCGATGCCAGCGATACGCTCGATTTCTCGGGCATGACGGTCAATAACTTCATCATCGACGGTGGGGCCGGCAACGACACGATTACCGGGACGACCGGCAACGACTACATCCGGGGGGGGTTGGGGGCAGACCTTCTGATCGGTGGTGGCGGCAACGATGTGCTGCTCGGCGGTGCCGGCAACGACATCTTCCGCCTGAATACGGGCGGTGATCTCAGCGGTTACGACTCCTACGACGGTGGCACGGGCGTGAACACCATTATCGGTGGCTGGTCCTACGACGTCCTGCACGTGGCCAGCGACATGTCCAACCTGAAGGGTATCCAGGTCATCGATGGTGGCGATACCACCTGGGCCTACAACACCATCGCCGGAACGTCGGGTGATGACAGGCTCGACTTCACCGGCAAGATCCTGCGCAACTGCTACATCGACGGCGGGCTCGGCAACGACCGCATTGTCGGTACTGCCGCAGGCGACTTCATTCGCGGTGGCGGCGGCAATGACGTGCTGATCGGCGCGGGTGGCAATGATCTCTTCATTCTCAACACGGGCGGCGATCTCAGCGGTGTTGACCAGTATGACGGTGGTAACGGCATCAACGGGATTGTGGGCGGATGGTCCTACGATGTGCTGTATGTGAATGACCAGCTGTCCAACCTGAAGAACATCCAGGTGATCGACGGTGGCGACGGCAATTGGGGCTACAACACCATTTGCGGTACGGCGGCCAACGAAACGCTGGATTTTTCGGCGCTTGAAATCTATGACTTCGCCATCGATGGCGGGGCCGGTAACGATGCCATTACAGGTACGGTTACCGCCGATCACATTACCGGTGGTGCCGGCAGCAATCTTCTCAAGGGGGGCCAGGGGGACGACTTCCTGACCGCCGGGGTGGGCAGGGACCTCCTCGTGGGTGGCCGCGGCAACGACGAGATCACCACCAGCACGGGCACCTCGCTCATCGCCTTCAACACCGGCGACGGCCACGATACGGTAAATGCCATCAACGGGGACAATAACGCGCTTTCCCTCGGTGGGCTGGCCTCCTACGGCGATCTGGCCTTCAGCAAGAGTGGCGATGACCTCGTCTTGTCGATCGGCGCCAGCGATGGCGTGACCATCAAGAACTGGTACACCTCGGTGGGCAGCCAGAAGCTGGTGACGCTGCAGGTGCTGACCGGTTCCATGACGGACTTCGCCCCGGGTTCCAGCGATACCCTGCGCGACCAGCGCGTCGAAACCTTCGATTTCGGGGAGCTGGTCAGCAGTTTCGATCAGGCGCGGACCTCCGATCCGACCCTGAGTAGCTGGAGCCTGACCCATTCCCTGCTCACCACCCATCTGTCGGGCAGTGATTCGGCGGCGCTTGGCGGCAATCTGGCCTACCAGTACGGGACGACCGGCGATCTGTCGTCAGTCGGCATCGTTGCGACCCAGGGCATTCTTCAGGATTCGAGCTTCCTGAGTTCGCCGCAGGCCTTCGCAATGGCACCCTGAGCCACGCAGCAAGCGGGCCGGCATGGGCGGGGATTTCCCCCTGTGCCGGCCCGCCGGGCTTTGCCCGTCCCATGGATTGACGTTGAATGAATACCGCAAGTATCAAGCCCCTTTCCCGCGATGCCCTCGATTTTGCACCGGGTCTGCTGTCCATCCAGGAGAGCCCGCCGGCGCGGCTGCCGCGCTTGGTGCTGTACACCGTCGTCGTGCTTTTTGCGGTGCTGCTGGTGTGGGCAGTATTTGGCCGGCTGGATATCGTCGCCTCGGCCGAAGGGCGGCTGATTCCGCTGACTTACGTCAAGATCGTGCAGCCGGCGGATGCCGGCATCGTCCAGGAAATCCTCGTTCACGACGGCCAGTCGGTGCGTCGCGGAGAGGTGGTGGTGCGCATGGATGCGGTGCCTACCGAATCCGACGCGCGGGCGATCCGCAACGAATTCGACCTCGTGCGCCTGCAGTTGCGCCGTATCGATGCCGAACTCGCCGGTCGTCCGGTGCGCGCTGAAATCGGCGATCCCCCCGGCTTGTTCACCCAGGTTGTCCAGCAGCATATTGCCCATCGCCAGAGTTACCTCGACACCCTGGCCCAGGAGCAGGCTGCACTGGACAAGGCCCGTCACGAACTGCAGGCTGCCGAAGAAATTCAGCGCAAGCTGCAGGACACCGTGCCCAGCTATCGCAAAAGCGCCGATGCCTATGCAAGGCTCGGCAAGGACGGCTTCCTGAGTCCCATTGCCGTCGAGGAAAAGCAACGCGACCGGA
Organism: Zoogloea oleivorans; assembly: GCF_008107625.1. Lineage (GTDB taxonomy): Bacteria > Pseudomonadota > Gammaproteobacteria > Burkholderiales > Rhodocyclaceae > Zoogloea > Zoogloea oleivorans. Next base: position 44,245 of record NZ_SDKK01000010.1, on the reverse strand, counting down.
TCGAGAAGGAGCGCGACCTTCGCGCCCAGGAGGCCACCGTCGCGAGCCTGCAGTCGATGATTTCCGCCAGTGCGCGCAAGACAGCCCAGATCACCTCCGGCTACCACAGCGAGCTGCAGAGAGACCGCGTCGAGCTTGAGTCGCGCCTGCAGAAGCTGCGCGCCGAACTCGAAAAGAACGAACACAAGTCGGGCCTGCTGGTGTTGCGGGCGCCCGAGTCCGGCATCGTCAAGGACCTTGCCGTGCATGCGCCGGGGGCCGTGGTGTCGCCCGGCACCGTGCTGATGTCGCTGGTGCCGGAAAACGAACCGCTGCAGGCGGAGGTGCTGATCCGCAACGAGGACATCGGCTTTGTCCATCCCGGCCAGCGGGTCAAGGTCAAGCTGTCGGCCTATCCCTTTCAGAAATACGGCATGCTCGACGGCACGGTGCTCCAGGTTGGCCCCGACGCCGGGGAGGGCGCCACCTCCGAGCGCCGCCCTGGCGATCCGGCCGACCCGCGCAGCCTGCGCTACAAGGCCATTGTCCATCTCGACACCCAGCACCTCGACACCGACGGCCGGCAGATGCGCCTCTCCGCGGGCATGCAACTGGTCACCGAAATCCATCAGGGCGACCGCACGGTGATGGAATACCTGCTGTCGCCGGTCCGCAAGGCCTGGCAGGAAGCAGGGCGGGAGCGTTAGGCGCACAACCGCGGGCGGGGCAGGCTTTTCCGGATCCGGTCTTGAAGTTTTCCCCCGCTCCCCCATGTAGGTCTCAGACAAAAATCCGGAGGCCTTATGCGCTACGACAAGCTCACCACCAAGTTCCAGCAAGCCCTCAGCGACGCCCAGAGCCTCGCCGTCGGCAACGACCAGCAGTTCATCGAGCCCCAGCACCTGCTGCTGGCGCTGCTCAACCAGGACGACGGCAGTACCGCCTCGCTGCTGCAGCGCGCCGGCGTCAATGGCGCCGGGCTGAAGGCGGCGCTGACCAAGGCGCTGACCCGTCTGCCCAAGGTGGAAGGCCACGGCGGCGACGTGTCTGTCGGGCGCGATCTGGGCAACCTGCTCAACATGACCGACAAGGCCGCCCAGAAGCGCGGCGACGAGTTCATTGCCAGCGAGATGTTTCTGCTCGCCCTGGCCGACGACAAGGGCGAGACCGGCCGCCTGCTGAAGGAAAACGGCCTGACCAAGAAGGCGCTTGAGCAGGCCATCGATGCAGTGCGCGGTGGCGAAACCGTGGGCAGTGCCGAGGCCGAAGGCCAGCGCGAAGCGCTCAAGAAATTCTGTGTGGACCTTACCGAGCGCGCCCGCCAGGGCAAGCTCGATCCGGTGATCGGCCGCGACGACGAGATCCGCCGGGCCATCCAGATCCTGCAGCGCCGCACCAAGAACAACCCGGTGCTGATCGGCGAGCCGGGCGTGGGCAAGACCGCCATCGTCGAAGGTCTGGCCCAGCGCATCGTCAATGAAGAAGTGCCCGAGACCCTCAAGGGCAAGCGTGTGCTGGTGCTCGACATGGCCGGCCTGCTGGCCGGCGCCAAGTACCGGGGCGAGTTCGAGGAGCGCCTGAAGTCGGTGCTCAACGACATCGCCAAGGATGAAGGCCGCATCATTCTCTTCATCGACGAGCTGCACACCATGGTCGGCGCCGGCAAGGCCGAGGGTGCCATCGACGCCGGCAACATGCTCAAGCCGGCCCTGGCCCGTGGCGAGCTGCACTGCATCGGCGCCACCACGCTCGACGAATACCGCAAGTACATCGAAAAGGACGCCGCCCTTGAACGCCGCTTCCAGAAGGTGCTGGTGGACGAACCGACGGTCGAATCGACCATCGCCATCCTGCGCGGCCTGAAGGAAAAGTACGAAGTTCACCACGGCGTCGAGATCACCGACCCGGCCATCGTCGCCGCGGCCGAGCTGTCGAATCGCTACATTACCGACCGTTTCCTGCCCGACAAGGCGATCGATCTGATCGACGAGGCGGCGGCGCGTATCAAGATGGAAATCGACTCCAAGCCGGAGGTGATGGACAAGCTCGAGCGCCGCAAGATCCAGCTCGAGATCGAACAGCTGGCGGTGAAGAAGGAGAAGGACGAAGCCTCTCTCAAGCGCCTTGGCCTGATCGAGGAGGAGATCGCCCGCATCAAGAAGGAATACTCCGACCTGGAGGAAATCTGGAAGGCCGAGAAGTCGGCCGTGCAGGGCTCCGCCCACATCAAGGAAGAGATCAATCACCTGAAGGACGAGATCGTCAAGCTGCAGCGCGAAGGCAAGCTGGACAAGGTGGCCGAGCTGCAATACGGCAAGCTGCCCCAGCTCGAAGCCCAGCTGAAGAAGGCGGAAGCGAGTGGCGAGGCCAAGCCGGCCAACAAGTTGCTGCGCACTGAAGTCGGCGCCGAGGAAATCGCCGAGGTGGTGTCCCGTGCCACCGGCATTCCGGTGTCGAAGATGATGCAGGGCGAGCGCGACAAGCTGCTCAAGATGGAAGGCTATCTGCACAACCGGGTCATCGGCCAGGATGAGGCCGTGCGCCTGGTGTCGGACGCGATCCGGCGTTCCCGCGCGGGTTTGTCGGACGAGAACCGGCCGTACGGCTCCTTCCTCTTCCTCGGCCCCACGGGCGTCGGCAAGACCGAGCTGTGCAAGGCGCTGGCCGAATTCATGTTCGACGCCGAGGATCACCTGATCCGCATCGATATGAGCGAGTTCATGGAGAAGCACTCGGTGGCCCGTCTGATTGGCGCGCCGCCGGGCTACGTGGGCTATGAAGAGGGCGGCTACCTTACCGAGCAGGTGCGTCGCAAGCCGTACAGCGTGATTCTCTTCGACGAAGTCGAAAAGGCCCACCCGGACGTCTTCAACGTGCTGCTGCAGGTGCTCGACGACGGCCGCATGACCGACGGGCAGGGCCGCACGGTGGACTTCAAGAACACCGTGATCGTGATGACCAGCAACCTGGGCTCGCAGATGATCCAGCAGATGTCCGGTGACGATTACCAGATCATCAAGCTGGCGGTGATGGGCGAGGTGAAAACCTATTTCCGGCCGGAGTTCATCAACCGGATCGACGAAGTGGTGGTCTTCCACGCCCTCGACGAGAAGAACATCGCGTCGATTGCCCGCATCCAGCTTGGCTACCTGGAAAAGCGCCTGGCCAAGCTCGACATGCATCTGGATGCCAGCGACGCGGCCCTGGTGGAGCTGGCCCGCGCCGGCTTCGATCCGGTGTTCGGCGCCCGGCCGCTCAAGCGGGCGATCCAGGAGCACATCGAAAACCCGCTGGCCAAGCGCATCCTCGAAGGGCAGTTTGCGGCCAAGGATACGATCCGGGTGGATTGCGACAATGGCAAGATCGTGTTCGCCAAAGGCTGATCGGCGGGCGACCGCGGGGTGTCGATGACGCTGTAGTGAGAACTCGGCGGCCGGGTTAGCGATCGCAACTCAGACCGTCGAGTTTGGCCTTGATGTCGTCGAAGTGGTGGCGCGAGGTGTCCAGGAGGCCAAGCGTTTCACCCAGGGTGGGGCCGATGTCCCGGAGCAGTTCGGTGCCCTTTTCACGGTACAGATCGTCGCGCTGGAACTGTTTTCCGCCGCCGGAGGCGTTGATGAACTGGGCCAGTCCGAGGGCGTCCTCGCGCAGGCGCAGGAGTACCTGATTGTCTTCCCTGTCCAGGTGGAGTTCGAGCTGTGTCAGCTGGTTCACCCGTTGCCGGTAGAGGGTGTTCAGGGCCTTGCTTTCCGTTGCGATCGCCTCCAGGGCTTTGCGTCGCTCGGTGTTTTCGGCCAGGTGTTCGCGGAGGGCGGAGATCAGTTGCCGGTTCTTCTCCCGGTCTTCCAGGGTGGCCTTGAGGGTGGCTCCGTTGGTGGCGGCTTCTTTCGCCAGGCCGGTCTGGGCCGGGTGGTCGAGCTTGACCTTGATCTCCAGGTACTGGCCATAGCCCGGCACCCACCAGTAGTCGCGCAGCAGGGCCTGGTGGTGCTGGTAGTCTTCCATGGCAGCCAGCGCCTTGCTGACGAGTTCCTGCAGGCGGGCGGTGCGCCCGTTCAGGGTGTCCCGGGATTTGAGCAGTGCAGCGGATTCCTGCTCGGCGTCGCGGATGCGCTGGTCGAGTTCCTGCAGTTTTGCCCCGAGATCCCCGATCCGGATTTCCAGGCCGGCCACCCGGGTGGCGCAGCCTTCGTGGTACTGGCGTGCGTGCTGGATGTAGTCCGACACGTCGGAATGGGTCTGGTCCATGAATTGCGACAAGCGGGTCAGTTCGTCGCTGGCTTCGGCAAGGCGGCCTTCCTGCAGATAGGTAATGAGCGCCGGCCCGAAAGTCCGTTCATCGATCACGGCTGCCCGGGCTGTTGCCGGAGTGCCCAGGCTCAGTGTCAGTGCCAGGGCGGCGAAGTGGTGTTTTAGGCGTGGTGTGTGCATTGTCTTGGTGGTCCTTGACGGCCGGGAACCACGCCACAGGGGGTCGTGGTTCCCGGTGGAGGGACTAGGGTGGGCTTCAGGCTGCGGCGCGTTTGTCCTTGAGGGCCTCTTCGAGGTCCAGCTTGCGGCGTGCGTTGGTTTCGAGCGCGCTGGTTGTCTTGTCGAGGACTTCGCCGCCCAGTTTCACCGCCAGGGCCCGGGCTTCGGCACCGTCCAGGTTCTTGCTGAAGTCATCGGCGGTGCGCGTGACGATCATGCTGGCCTGCTCGGCATAATCGTTGGCCACGGCCCGGATTCCGACCCACGCGGCAAAGTAACGGATGGTCTGTTCCTTGAAGAGATCGCTGGTGTAGAAGTCTTTGCGCATCTCTTTTTCCAGGTTGGCGACGGTCTTGATCAGGGATGTCAGATCGTTGTCGGCAAGTGCTGAGCAGGCGTCGGCCATGTTGGCCCAGAAGGCCGCCGCCAGGCGCAGGCTGACGGCGACCTGCTTGAGCGCACCGATGGCCTGGAAGAGGCTGGTGCAGGCCAGGTCTATGTTGTTGACGTCGGTGGAGATGTTCTTCATCCGCACGGCGTATTCCTGGATGCACGCCAGGGTGTCGGCTTCCATGTCCTCCTTTTGCATGATCAGTTTGAGGTAGCTGGTGCGTTCCGTGGCGTACTGTGCGGCCACCGCGTTGTAGTCGTTGGCCATGTGCTGCAGTTTTTCGGAGGCGGCACTCAGGCTTTTCTGGAGGGCATCCACCGAGGCCTTGGCGAGTTCCTGTTTCTTGCGGGCGGCTTCCAGTTCGGCGGCGGCTTTTTCTGCCCGCTGGCGGGCTGCTGCGGCATCGGTGGCGGCTTGTTTCTCTTCGGCCTTGCGGGTTTCCAGGCTGGCCTTGAACTTGGCTTTCTCTGCGTCGTCCTGGGCGGCCTTGAGCTTGGTCTCGGCCTCGCGTGTCTTCTCGGCCAGTTCGCTGGCGCGGGCTTCCTTGTCGTTCTTTTCCGTGCTGGCCTTGGTGGCGGCGGCTTCCTGGGTGGCGGCCTCGGATTCGCTCTGCTTCAGCACTTCGGTTTGTTGCTCCAGCTCTTCTTCCTTTTTTTTCAGGGCGGGATCGTTGGCGGGCTCCATGGGTTCGAGGGGCGGTGCCATGATGTTCTTGGCCACCCCGGCCAGGGCGCCGCCGGAATAGACCGCGCCAAAGGCGCCGATGCCGTCGGCGATGGGCTTCATCACGGCGCTGGTGATGGCCAGCATGAACGCCCGCTGTTCGGCGGATTCCGACTTTCTTTTGGCTTCCATGTAGAGGGATTTCAGGCGCTTCTTCTGGGTTCCGAGCTGCTTCACCAGGGTTGTTGCCCGCGCAGTCTTGGCTTCGAGATCGTTGGTCTGGGTTTCGAGCTGTTTCTTTTTCTCGGTCTCCAGGTGCTGGCGTTCGTAGGTGGAGCGGAGAATCTGGATGGCATCGTCGCCGGCCGTGTCGTAGCGCTTGGACAGCTCATGGGATTGGGCCGCCAGGGCCGCGGCTTCCTTGCCGCACATGGCCAGGAAGTCCAGGGCCTGGGCTTCCCGGTACTGGGTCAGGAAGGTGAAGGTCCAGGTGAGCTTGTTGATGATGGTGCCGCCGGTGGAGTCGATCCTGTTGAGCAGGAGATTGGTGTCGATGCCCAGCCGGAGAAAGTCGTCGTGGAGCTTGACGGTACCGGCCCGAAGGTCGCCGAAGCCGGCTACGGCGTTGTGGGCCAGGTAGATGAGATCGGCTGATTGGGACAGGCCATTGATGACGGCATCGAGGTCGATGTTTCTCAGGATTCTGGCACGCTCTTCGACCACGACCGGAGTGGCCTGGCCGGGAACCTTGAGCATGTTGTAGGGGGTGCCGTCGATGTTGATGGCGTAGTCGGTCATGGAAATGGGATCTGTCATGGCAGGTACCTTTCTGGAATGTGGAGTACGGGTGTGGGTGCGGGGGTCAGCGGGGATCCCGGATCGGCATCTTGTACGGCGTGTCTTCGTGGAAGGCTTTTTTGCCTTGCAGCATCAGGCAGTGGTTGTAGGCTGCCAGCAGGCCTTTCCGGGTCATGGGCTGGGCGGGCAGCAGGGCGTCCGGGGTGCCGTACTTAATCTGGTAGCGCGCGAAGGGCTCTCGCAGGTTCAGGCCGATGGAGATCATCAGGCTGTTGCGTACCGGGGCATTGTTGGCGAAGGCCGTGAAGTCGCTGATGGCTTTGATGGTGATATTGGGAATGTTGACGGAAGCGTGGGGAACGCCCGGTTGGTCGGCGATGTAGCGGTACCAGAAGTAGTTGGCGTGATGCTCGGTGATCGCGTCGTCGAGCATTTCCAGGTACTGGAGGTAAAGCAGGGCTTCCAGGTTCTCGCTGTTGAATTCGGCAATGAGGAAGCGGGTAAAACGCTCGAAATCGGGGGCGCCCCAGATGTATTCAAAGGGGGGGTTTGGGGTGTAGCTCATGATGGATCCTCGTGGGTGTGGGTGACGAGGTAATGCTATTGACATTGCGTAAGAGGCTCGTAAGGCCGCCGCACGCCGGTTGGCTGGGCGCGCGATACCCGAACTGGGTTCAGGGGGTGAGCCAGGTGCTGTGGAGCAGGCCGTGCGCGCCCTGGAGCTCGGCCAGCGCCCGGGCGCGCCTGCGCAGGGCGGTACCGCTCCGGCCGGCTGCGTCTTCGCAGCGGGCTTGCAGGCCGAGGATGGCGGATTCGCAGTAATAGTCCTGGTAGCGTTCCACGTCTTCGGTGACGACGCGAAGCAGGGCGGCGGCCTCATCGGTGCGCCGGAGGGTGAGCAGGGTATCGGCCAGAACCCAGCGGGCGGTGCTTGTGCCGGAGCGGTAGGCCTGCTGGAGAGTGCCGACGGCATCGAGTGCGGGTGCAATGCCCTGCAGCTTGCCCTGGTGGGCCTGGGCCCACAGGCTGAACAGCGCATTCATGCTGTGCCACAGGGGAAAACCGTGGCGGCGGGCGAGGCGTGTTGCCAGGCCGGCATGTTCGAGTACAGCCTGGTCGTCCCGGGCGGTCCAGTGCATGGCGGCGGTAAAGGTCAACATGAAGCACAGGGAGTGGGTGTTGCCAGCGCTGCGGGCCCTTTCCAGGCCTGCTTCGGCCGAGGCCCGGGCCTCGTGGTGGCGGCCGAGCAAGGCGAGGGTCCAGCAGTGGAAGGCGTGGGTCAGCACGCCGATGTCGTCGGCACCGCGGGTATGCCGCACGCGTCTGCCCAGGGCCCGGGCCAGGGCGATGCCTTCTTCCTGGGCGGCCAGAGCGTCCTTGAAGCGGCCGCGCCAGAAGAGGGAGTTGCCCAGGGCGAAGCAGGCCATCAGGCGTTGGGCCGGGCCGTCCGCCAGGTGGTTCAGGCGCTGGGCGATGAGCAGGCCCTGGTTCCGGCCCTGAGAGCCGCTACCCATGTAGAGGCCGGCAAGGGCTTCGAAGAGGGTTGTGCGTTGGGCTGGCGTGGGGGCGGGCAGGGCGGCCATCTCGTCATGGATGGCCTGGAAGAGGCCGTGGGCATGGGTTGAGCCATAGCCTTGGCACTGCATGGCGGCGTGTCCTGCGGCCAGACCGAGGGCCGGGGCTTGATCCATCAGGCTGTGCTCCGGGGTGCGGGCGATGTGCAGGGCCAGTTCGAAGTGCAGGAGGGCATCGCTGCTGCATTCCAGCGCGCTAGCGGCCTGGCCGGCCAGGCGCCAGGCTTCCAGGGCGGCATGCCACTGGTGGGCGGCCTCGTGGTGGAAGGCGCGCTCGGCGGGGTTGGCGTCCGGTTGACGGGCCAGTTCGGCCGCGACGTCGGCGTGCCGCGTTCGGCGCTGGCTGTCGAGCAGGCTGGCGTAGGCGGCATCGCGGATCAGTGCGTGGCGGAAGATGCCGATTTCCGGGTTGCCCGTGTCGAGGATGAGGCGATGAGTGGCGGCGAGGTGCAGGACTGCCGGGATGTTCTGATTCGGCAGAATGCGCGCCAGGAGGTCCACCCGGAACTCCTGTCCGATGACGGCGGCGAGCTGCAGCACCTCCCGGAAGGGCCCCAGCCGGTTTAGCTCCAGCTGGAGGAGTTCGTGGACGGAAAGCAGGGGCAGGGCGCCCTCTTCCTGTCCTGCAAGGGCCAGACGTTCGATGAACAGCGGGATGCCGCCACTCGATGCAATGATGCGTTCCCGTTGGTGCGTGCCGAGTCGTCCCTTGGTGTCGAGCTGTCGCAGCATCCGGTATGCATCCCGGGCCGGCAGGCCCTCCAGTTCGATGATCAGGGGGGCGGTGCCTGCGTATTCGATGGCTGAGTCTTTGCGTGCGGTGGTGAGGAGCATCACGGTTTGTGCTCCGAACTGGCCCGCATAGCCCGCCAGCAGGTCCCGGGTGGCCTGATCGGCCCAGTGGAGATCGTCGACGATCAGCAGGATGGGGGCGTGAGCACACATGCCGTCCAGAACGTCGAATGCCGCCTGCAGGACGTTTCGTGCATGTGTGCCTGCAGCCTCTTCGGCAGCGGGAGTTTCGAGGAGGGCGATCAGGGTGCATGCGGCTTGGGCGGCTACATCTGCGAGGTCCGTCAGGCTGAGTTCCACGCCGCGCCGGACGGAGGCAAAGGGTTCGTGCTGGTGGCTCAGATCGCAGCGCCAGGCATGGACGTGCTGGCCTTCTTCTCGCAGGGCCTGACCCAGGGCCATGGCCAGGGCGGTCTTGCCGACGCCCGCCTCACCCTGCAGCACGACCCATTGGGGATGTCCGGCCTCGGCTCGGCGCCATGCCTGACGCAGTTGCTGCAAGGGCTTGCTGCGGCCTGCCAGAGGGCGGCTGCCCCATGCGGTGAGTGCGTCGTGGCAAGGGTTTTCGAGCGGGGTGTGCCATTCCAGCAGGAGTGCATCGGCGTCTGCGCCGGAGTCCTGCCAGCGGATCAGGGGGGTGACGCCGCAGGGGCCACGTAGCGCCTGGTTGGCCAGGATCTGTCCGTGTCGTGCCTGCCGGGCCAGGCGGCGAGCCTGCTCGGGGAGTGGTCCGAGCAGGCCGCTGGTGCTGCGCACCACGGGGCCGAAGCCGATGCCGATGCAGAGGGGCGCGGTACCTGCATCGGCGCTCATGAGCTCCCGGGCCGCCAGCGCGCTGCGGAGCGCGCTGCCTTCCTGGGCTGCGGCAAAGCCAAAGCCGAGCAGAAAGCCGGTTCCGGCCGGTGCGAGCAGCCTTCCGTCCAGGCGTCGGGCGAGCGCTGCTGCCCGCTGGTGAACCTCGAGGAGGTGTTGGGCATCCTGCTCGAGGCCTTCCTGTGTAGCGTTCTCGGCGCTGCAGAGTACGTAGAGCACGGCCCCCCAGCCGGGCTCCAGTTGCGGTCCGGTGATCGTCGGGATCTTGCTGCTGCCTTGGGGCGCAGCGCCAGCCGTGGCGTCGGCGGCGTTGCTTTGCCATTGGCGCAGCTGCTGCTGGAACTCTGGTCCCGGCCGGGTGCCCAGTTCCGCGGCAAGCTGTCGCTCCAGTGTCTGCAGGGCGAGGATGGCTCCCCGCCGGTCTCCGCTGTTCATGCGCAGGCCGGCCAAGCGCATCGCTGCCGTTTCGTCCAGCGGATCGAGATCGCACAGGCGGCTGGCGGTGACGAGGGCGATGGCGTCCTGTCCTGCCGCTGCCTGGGCGGTGCACAGGTGTGCCAGCAGTTGCCGCCGTACCCGGCCCAGATGGCTCCGGGTGGTGTCCAGCCAGTCATCGAAGGCTGGGCAGCCTGGCAAGTGGATTCCCTGCAGGAACTCGTCGAGGAGGTGGGCGCTCCGGGGCGCGAACTCATTCAGCAGCCAGGCCATGGCTTCCGGTTTGCCCTGGGCCACCGCCAGGGCCCGGTGCTCGCAGAACTCATCCAGATCGATCCGGAACTCCGGCGTGGTGAATAGCCCGATGCGTTCCCGCTCACATCCCAGGGGTGTTGCCGGCAGGCCGGTTTGTACCACTCGACGGAGGTTGTTGAGGACTTGCCGCAGATTGGTCAGTGCGGCCTCCCGGGGCAGATCCGGCCACAGCAGGTCGGCCAGGGATGTGCGCTGCAGCCAGCGGTCCCGGTGCATGGCCATATAGGCCAGCAAGGCCCAGCCCTTGCGGTAGGTGATGTCTGTCGTCACGTCCTGCCCGGCGCGCTGCAACTGCGGGGGGCCGATCAGCTGAAGATGCAGGCAAAGATCATGGACTGACATGCAGGGGGCAGGACGTTGCTCGAGGGCTATCCGGGAAGAGCGGCCGGAGTATAGGGGAATCAACTTATGCCAGGGGCTTGGAGGGAGCAGCTCTGGAAAAGCTATTTAACCTTTCAGGCCGGGGCAGCGTGAAGTCTGTCCGGATAACCCGGTATACTCGGCGGGTTTGATTTGATCATTGACCTAGAAAGGAATTTTCCATGCAAGAAGACGACGACAACCAGAACCTCGTACTGGGTATCCTGTTCGGCATCATTGCGCTGGTGATCGGCCTCGTGATTGGCCTCACCACCTATGTCACCGGCCAGACCAGCAGCGCTACTGCTCCGGCTGCCGTGGCGGCCGTCGAGGAAGCACCCGAAATCGCCGAAATCGGCGAGCCGCTGGTCAAGCTGTACTTCGACTCCGGCAAGGCTGAACTGCCCGCCGCCGCCGTCGCCGAAGAGCTGCCCAAGGTCCTCGCCAAGCTGGCTGAAGAGCCCGCCAAGCTGGTGCTGCTGTCCGGCTACCACGACGAAACCGGTGGCGCTGCGGTGAATGCCGAAGTGGCCAAGTCCCGCGCCGTGGCCGTCAAGGAAGCCCTGATCGCTGCCGGCGTGCCGGCCGACAAGATCCAGATGCGCAAGCCGGCCGTCACCCTCGGCGGTGCTGCCGACGATGCCGAAGCGCGTCGCGTGGAAGTTCGCGTTCAGTAAGCTTTCACTTTACTGCGCCAGCAAAAGCCGGGTCCGCCCGGCTTTTTTCATGCCTGTGGGCCGGACTTCAGTCCGACTTGCGGGCATGTGTGCTCCTCCGGCATGAAAAATCTTTATCGGCATCGTCGATTGGTCGGGGTGGACCGATTTGCAGCAGGGCAGGGCGACTCTGCTGCAACAGATGTTCACGCAATGGACATGATGCGCTGCGGCATTTTTCGGGCCGGGGGGCGCCAGCCCTTTACCGGCAAGGGCGCTACATTTCGGGCATGCCCCTTGCACACGCTCTTCGCTTTGGCACTCCTTTTTCAGCGAGGTGGATATGGCCGATGCGTTGGCGTTGTGGAAACAGTTGCTGCAGGTCCAGGAGCCCTGGGCCGTGCGGGAATGCCGGGCGGACGAGTACAACCGCTGCATGAATGTGTGGATCGGCGTGGACGCGCCACGCGGCTGGTTTCGCCTGAGTCGGCCCAAACCGGTCGACAGCGGGCCGGAGGTGGTGTGGCGACACAGCGGCTTCGGCGGCTGGAAAGTGCAGATCCACGTCCGTCCGCCCGTCGGCTCGGAACTGCCGCGCCAGCAATGGGCCGGAGAGGCGGGCATGCCCTTCACCCGGGCCCTCGACAAGCAGATCCTGGCCCTGCTCAACGAAGGGGTGAACATGGCCGGTGTGTGCGCAATCCTCGATGTGCCGATGGCCGAGCTGTGGCGCTACCGGCATGCCATCGACAACGGCCGCCACGGCGTCGCGGAGGGCGCCGGCAAGGCGTCGCCGAATCCAGTGGTGGCCTTTCCGAAGGATGCGGGCAAACCGGCTGCCGACAGCCGCGTCCCCGAGCTGTCCGACCCGGTGTGGGCACGCCTGGTCGATGGCTCGCTGAATATCGATGTGCGCGTTCTCAGCCTGCAGTTGCTGCTCTCCCGCACGCGCTCCCAGGTGGCGGTGATCGCCGACGAAGAGGTGCGCATGATGAAGCTGCGCGACATGCATCGCTACTTCCTGAAGAACGAGCGAATGCTTTCCCATGAGCTGCAACAGCTCGTCCGGGAGGCCGCATGAGCACTCTGGCCAACCACCTGATGACGGTGGATGAGGCCGCTGCGCTGATCGCGGCCGGGCACTTTCTGATGCTTGCCGGCGACGAGGCCCTGCTGCGCCGCCTGCCGGCGGGCAACTGGATCGGCGGCACGATTCCCTATTTCATGGGCGAGCATGGCGGGCTGGCGAGCCGGGCGCTGCTCTTCGTCACTGAAATCCCGGTCACGGCAGGGGCGCCGGAAATCCGTTTCTACGACATCACCAACCTGGAGCATGTTTGCGAGGACGGGCCGGCCAACGGCTATAGCCTGATCATCATCCCCGCCTTTTCGGGTACGCATTCGCTGTACGCCCGCAAGGCCCCCAGTTTTGCCGACATGTTCATCAAGCCGGTGGTCGGCTGGATTGCCGGCAGCCACCTGGACGATTTTGGCAAGGTCGCGCCGCTGGTGGTGAACGGGCTGGAGCGGGCTTTTGACGGGGAACGGGCAGTGGTGATGCATGTGCCGCTGCCGGAGTCGGCCTTCGCCCGGATCGAGATTTTCAATACGCTGGGTCAGGGCGACGGCGATAGCCTGCGCTTTCCGGAAACCGGTTTCTCGGCCCACCGTTGCCTGGTTAATGGCGTGGATACGGACTTCGCCGCCTACCTCGAAGCGCGCCAGGCCGACGTGCGTCTGCCGCTGGTGGCCGATTACGGCGGGGCGTCGATCAACGTGTCGATCAAGGGCGTCGACAGCATCGCCGGCCGCGTGGATTTCTATGCGCCGGTGTTCGACGACGTGGAGTACCGCCTCGCCGCACCGGTGGACTTCAATCTGGCCCAGGGCGCCGAGGTGGAGGCGCTGCCCCTGTGGTCGTGCAACTGCATCCTCAACTACCTGTATTGCGGACTGGAAGGGCGTACCACCGGGGCGCTCACCGGGCCGATGACCTTTGGCGAGATCGCCTACCTGCTGCTCAACCAGACGCAGGTCTATCTGAGTATCGAGCAGGCCTGAAGGCCTGACTCAGGGCATCTGCGGAGCCGGCATGCCGAGATGGAAGCCCTGCGCGTAATCGACCCCCATGCCGCGCAGGGCCTGCAGGATGTCCTCTGACTCGACGAATTCGGCGATGGTCAGGATGCCGAGTTCCTGGCACAGGCGGGTCAGGTTGTGCACCAGGGTACGGTCCACCTTCGAGCGCACGATGTTCTTCACGAAGGCGCCATCGATCTTCACGTAGTCGAAGGTCAGTTCGCGCAGGTAGTGGAAGGAGTTGTAGCCGCTGCCGAAATCGTCGAGGGCGAACAGGAAGCCCTTCTTGCGCAGATCGCTGAGAAATTTGCGCATGTGGGTCATGTCGCCGATGGCATCCCGTTCGAGGATCTCGAAGACGATCACATTGGGGGGGATGCCCAGCTCGGTGCACAGTTGTTCGGCGTAGCCGAGGATGCCGCGGCCCTGGATTTCCTGGGCCGAAAGATTGATGAAAATCCGGAAGGGTGGTTTGTCCGCATCGAGCCGGGCGCGGGCTGCGTGCATGGCCTGGGCGATGATGGTGCGGTCGAGATCGCGGCCCAGGCCGTATTTTTCGATGGTGTCGATAAAGGTGCCGGCCGACAGGGTCCGCCCGTCGGGTTCGATGATCCGGGCCAGGGTTTCGTAGGCGAAAGGCTCGCCGGTCCGGCAGTCGAAAATGCTCTGGTAGTAGGGAATGACGCGCCCTTCCCGCAGGGATACGCGCAGTTTTTCGGCATAGTCGCGGGTCAGCCGGCTGGCATTGACCCGGTCTTTGACCGATTCGAGCGTGCCGATGGTGTCCTTGCCCAGTTCCTTGGCGCGATAGAGGCCCAGGTCGACGCCGGCCATCAGGTCGGAGATGCTGCGGGCGTCGCTCGGGTAGGTCACCACGCCAATCGATGTGGTGACGTGGAAGTACTTGTCCTCTTCGCCCTCGAAGGTCATCTGGCGCAGTTCGGTGCGCAGTTTTTCGGCGACCACCAGGGCGCCTTCCACGCCGGTCTCCACTAGGATGATGGCAAATTCGTCGCCGCCGATACGGGTCGCCAGGTCGCCGTTGCGCATGGAGGCGCGCATTCTGTCCGCGACCTGCTGCAGGACCCGGTCGCCACATGGGTGGCCGTAGGTGTCGTTGACGTCCTTGAAGTCGTCCAGGTCCAGCATGAGGATGGAGAACTGGTGGTTGTGGCGCTCGGAGCGCCCGACTTCATAGCCGAGGATTTCGTTGAAGTAGCGCCGGTTGTGCAGTCCGGTCAGGGGGTCGTGGGTCGAATAGTATTCGAGTTCCGAGAGGGTCCGGCTGAGGGCCTTGCTGGAGCCGACCACCATCACCATGACGGCCAGGATGGAGTGGATGACGCTGCTTTCCTGGGGCGTCAGACCTTCGAGGGAGGCGTAGGCAATGCCCAGCAAGCCGGCCAGGTTGGAGGCTTCGAGGTCCGGCACGGGCACCGTGATCATCCGGATGTCCTCGACGTCACTCAGGGCGCGCCCCTTGCGGTGGGCCACCTGGAACTCCTCGATGTCCAGCGGGACGTCGGCCGGCAGCGCCAGCTGGGCAATCATGTCTCGCGCCAGGCTGCTTCTGGCCGAAGCCTTCACCTCGTCCGGGTAGTCGCCCATGTAATAGATGTACAGGGACAGAATGTTCTCTTCGGCAAAGGCAATGAAGAAAACGTCGAAGGGGAAAAACTCGTGGAAACCCCGCAGCACTTCCTGCACGAAGGCTTTCCACTGGGTGACCTTTTCGTGGGACAGCACGATGGTTTCGAGAACCTGGCTCTGGCGTTCGAGCAGATCCTTTTCGATCAGGGTGCCGGCCAGCTCACTGGACGTGCGGTTGAACTCGAGCATCACGTGCTGCAAGTCACGGGAATTGCTCAGCCACTGGCGCCGGCGCTCTTCCACCAGCAGGCTGTGGGTCTGGTCGAAGCGCTCGCAGCGGGCCACGGCGCGTTGGAGGCCCGCGACGATCCCGTCCTGCGCACGGCTGTCGAGTTTCAGGTCGGCGATACGGGTGATCGATTCGCGCAGGCTGCCGAGGAGTTCGGCCTGGGTGTCGCGGGTCAGTTCAGTGATGCTCGAGGCAAAGCGGCGGGTGCGCATCTGGCTCTCGAAAAGGGCGGCGAAGCTCTCCAGGACGCGCTGACGCATGGCTTCCTGACGTTCGGACGTCACCAGGGGATTGGCCTTCATGCTCAGAAATCCGTCCGGAACCGGCCGGCGGCCGTCATCAGGTCGACGCCGCATTCCAGGTTGCGGAACCACTCCAGGAAGGCCGGGACGGCTGCTCCCCGGTAAACCGGGCCGTGCTGGGGGGCGATCATGTCGATGTCGAGCCGGGATATGGCTTCGACCCACAGGCGGGTGGCCTTGTTGGAGGCCATGTAGCGACGGTGAAAGCCCTCGATGTAGGGCAGGTGGGCGACAAAGTCGTCCACGTAGGGGTGCTCCGAGCCCTCGGGCATCATGGCCGCGCCGATATCGCCGGTGAACAGGATTCGCGAGATCGGATCGTAGACGTTGATCTGCCCCTCGGAGTGCAGGAAGTGGGCCGGCACCAGTTCCAGTTCGAAACCGGGGGCCAGCTGGCATTGCATCCCTTCATCGGGTACGCCGATGAAGCGTTCCATGGAGGTCAGTCCGTAGTGGGGCAGGAAGCGCAGCCAGATGGAGGACACATACACCGGTGCTTCGCTGATCTCCAGCCAGGTGGCGATGCCGCCGACGATGTCGGGGTCCTGGTGGGACAGCATGATCGCCAGCAGCTTGTCCGGGCCGATGTAGCGCAGCAATTCGGACAGGACCCGCGGCATCACGCCGAAACCGCCCGGGTCGAGCAGTACGCCATGCTCGCCATGGGCGATCAGGTACTGGTTGGAGCGGATGCCGTCTTCTTCGCCCGGCTCGCTTTCGTTCAGCAGGATGAACTTGTGTTTGTCTGAACTGAACAGGGGGATGTTGCGCATGCGTTTGTCCTTCGGTGATGTACTTGTCACCGTTAATGAATCCGGAACCCCCCGATCATCGCCTTCAGGTCGCCTGAGGTGTCGAGGAGCTCGTTGGCGGCCGCGGTGGCTTGGCGGGCTGCCTGCAGGTTGCCTTCGATGAGTTGGGTAATGCGTTCCATGTTGCGGGCGACGTCTTCGCTGGCCTGGGTTTGCTCGACGGTGGCGGCGGAGATGTTGCGGGACATCGTGGTCACGTCGTCGGCGGCCCGGGTCACGCCGTTGAGGCTCTCGGCGCCATCCTGCAGATGGATGATGGTGGCTTCGACTTCCTGACGGGCCGAGGCCATGGCGCTTACCGCCTGGGCGGTGATGGTCTGGATCTCGGCCACCGTGGCGGCGATGTCCCGGGTGCTCGAGGCGGTGCGTTCGGAGAGCGTCCGCACTTCGTCGGCGACGACGGCAAAGCCGCGGCCCTGCTCGCCGGCGCGGGCGGCTTCGATGGCCGCATTGAGGGCCAGCAGATTGGTCTGCCCGGCGACTTCGGTGATGACCTGGGTGATGCTGCCGATCTTGTTGATGGCACTCGACAGGGCATTGATGGTGTCGCTCGACTGGGCGACGGCATCGACGACGCGCCGGGTCATCTCGACGCTCTGGCCGATTCGCTGGTTGCCCGCCTCGATGAGTTGCTGGGCCTGTTGGGCCGCGCGGGTGGTGTCGTTGGCGCTGTGGGCGACTTCGCGCACCGAAACGCTCAATTGCTCGGTGGCCGAGGCAACGCTCTTGGCGCTGTCGTATTGCAGGGTGGATTGCGCACTGACCTGTTCGATCTGCCGGTCGAGATTGTGGCAGCGCGTATCAATGGCATTCGCTGCCGTGGCAATGTCGTCCAGCATGGCCAGCAAGTGCACCTGCATCCCGCCCAGCTGGCAGAAGAGCAGGCCGGTTTCGTCCCGGCTGGAGACGTCCACTTGGTTGGTCAGATTGCCTTCGGCGATCTGGTTGAAGAATTCCGTGACCCGTGACAGGGGGCGATTGAACTTCAACGAAAAATAGATCCCGACGGAAATGGCCGCCAGCGTGCTGAGCAGGGCTGCACCGCCGACGAACATGGCCTTGTCAGGGCTCAGGCCGCCGGCGAAGGAGGCGACCGTGATGCCCGCCGACAGCAGGGCCATCCCGCCCATGATGGCCCACAGACGCGTGCTGAAGGAGAAGCGTCCGAGCAGGCCGGGGTTGATGGACGGAAAGCGCGCCTGTTTGTCGCGCACTTGCCGGTACAGGGCTTCGGTGCTGCGCACTTCCTCGCGACCGGGTTCGGTGCGTACCGACATGAAACCGATGGCCCGGCCGTCCTTGCGCACGGGCACGACGAAGGCCTTGACCCAGTAATAATCCCCGTTCTTGCAGCGGTTCTTGACCAGTCCGTGCCACGGAAGCCCGCTCTTGATCGTGCTCCACAGGTCGGCGAAGGCCTCCTGGGGCATGTCCGGGTGGCGCACCATGTTGTGGGCGCTGCCGATCAGCTCGTCACGGCTGAAGCCGCTGATGTCCACAAAGGCATCGTTGGCGTGGGTGATGATCCCTTTCAGATCGGTCTTCGAAACCAGGTAGCGACCTGGGGGAAAGGGGACTTCGCGTTGAGTGACGGGTTGATTGATCTTCACGGCATTTCCTGCGGAAGCGGGCATGGCGATTCATTTCGGCAGGCATCCGAATCGTCATGTCCGGCGATTGGGGAAAGTGCGGAGGCAAATATCCCGGGTCTGTCCTGCTGTTGCGTGGGCAGGGCTCGGCCAGTGACGATAACAATCTTTTATGGGGGTGTATGTCAGGATTTCCTGAATCGCTCCCGGAGGGCCGGGTCAGCGGTTGGTCAGGTCATGACGAATGGCGTAGCGAATGAGGTCTGCGTTGTTGTCGATGCACAGCTTGTCCATCAGGCGCATCTTGTGGGTGCTGACGGTTTTAGGGCTCAGGTGGAGGCGGTCGGCGATGTCACCAAGGGATTGCCCCGCGGCAATGCCTTCGAGAACCTGCCGTTCCCGTTCGGAAAGGGCTGGGTGGGTGGGCGTCGAATGCTTGCCGACGTCACTGTTCATCGCGTCCTTCAGGGCCGGGTCGATGAACTTTCCTCCTCTGGCTACCCTGCGTATGCCCTCGAGCAGCACTTCCGGTTCGCTGCCCTTGGTGACATAGCCGTTTGCGCCGGCCTTCAGCGCCCGGGCCACGATCTGCCCCTCGTTGTGCATCGACAGCACGAGGATCGGAATCTCGCCTTGCTGCATGCGCAGTGTGCGAATGAGCTCGATACCGGCCAGGCCGGGCATCGCCATGTCGAGCAGGAGCAGATCGACTTGCCGGTCCTTGAGCTGCTCCGGAATATCCTCGCCCCGTGTGGCTTCCCCCACCACACAGATGTCCAGGGTGGTCGCGAAGATTTGCTTCAGGCCGCTGCGCACGATGGCGTGGTCGTCGGCAATCAGGATCCGGATCATTTCCTGTCATTCTCCTGGAGCGGCATTTGAATGGAAACAGTGGTGCCCTGGCCCGGCGTACTGTCGAGTTGCAGGGTGCCTCCCATGGCCAGAACCCGTTCCCGCATGCCGAGGAGCCCGAAGCTTTCCTGTTTGCTGGCGGTGACCGGGTTGAATCCGCACCCGTTGTCATGGATGCGCAAGTGGAGCTGGGCATCGCCATCCCACAGGGCGATATGGACTTCGCTGGCCCCGGAATGACGGGCGATATTGGTCAGGGATTCCTGGACCACCCGGAACGCAACCGTGGCCTGGGTTTCGTCCATGATGAATTCTTCGTTGCCGATCTCCAGCTGGCAGCTTATTTCCGAGCGGAGCTGCAGGTCTTCGGCGAGCCACTCGATGGCTGGCACCAGCCCCAGGTCGAGGGCTGCCGGGCGCAGATTGCTGGCGACCTGCCGCACCACGTCAATGGTGCTGTCGGCCAGTGAACGCATTTCCTCGGCGATCCGGAACAGCTCCGGGTTATTGCCGAAGCACAGGCGCAGCAGCGAGATTTCCATCTTCAGGGCGGTCAGGCGCTGGCCGAGCTCGTCATGGATTTCCCGGGCGATATGCTTGCGCTCCTCTTCGAGCAGGGTGGTCTGGTGCGACGACAGTTCGCGCAGTTGGCGGCGCGATTCGAGCAGGTCCCGCTCGACCTTTTTCTGTGGCTCGATGTTGAGCATCTGTCCGACGGAATAGGCGACCCTGCCGTTCCGGTCGAGCACCTGGGAGGCCACCATCAACGCCCACACGATCTGCCCGTCCTTGCGGACGTAGCGTTTCTCCTGATGGAACGTGGGCAGCTCTCCGCTGAGGAGGCGCGCCCGCGCCTGCACGTTCTCTTTCAGGTCGTCCGGGTGGGTGACGTCGTGGTAGCTCATGCCGAGGAGTTCCGCTTCGGAATAGCCGACGAAATTGCACATCGCCCGATTGACCTTGATGTAGTGCCCGCCCTGGTCTGCGACCGCCATGCCGACCGCTGCGGATTCGAAGGTGCTCTGGAAGAACTCCTTGCTGATCCGCATTTCCTCCTGGGTGCGCCGGAGCTTGGCAATGGCCGCCAGCGCCGCACCCAGGAGGCCAAGTCCGAGCACGGCGATTGTCAGCACAAGGGGAGACTGGAGAGTCGACAGTGCGTCCATGCTTCGGCTGCGGCACTGCCGCCATTGTGAATTTCATCGCATTTTCTGCTAATTGACGGTTGCCGCGTGTTCTTTTCGGCCTTGAGTGGCGAGTGCATCACGGCCTTGCCGCATGAAGGACTGCATCATGCGGGTACTGATTTTCCATACGGTCCCGCACCCGATGAGCGCTTCCTTCCTGTCCCGTCGTTTTCGTCATGCTGCTGTCGCACTTTTGGCCCTGTGCGCCATGGGTGCCCAGGCGGCCACGCGGGACGCCGGCCAGCTTGAAGCGCCGGAATGGAGTGACGAGCCGCCGGCCCTCGCACGCTTGCTGGAAAGCGGTTATCAGGCCGAAGTCAATCGCCAGCCCGGAATTGCCGCCGCCAGCTATTGCGCCGCCGCCCGCGATGGCAGTGTCGAAGGCCAGTACCGCCTCGGCCGCCTGTACCTGAGCGGGCAGGGCGTGGCCCGCGACAACCAGATCGGCTCGACCCTGCTGGCCATTGCCGCCCAGCGCGGCCATGAGAAGGCCCAGAGCCTGGTTGTGGCGATGGCCTCCGCCGAAAAGCTGCCCGACTGCCTCGTCACCGGCAAGGCCCCGGCCGTGCTGATGGCGGCGGCGGACAGCGGCGAAGCGGTGCCGCAGGAAGTGGTCGACCGCTTCGTCAAGGCGTTGCCCGCCGACAAGCGTCGCCATGCCCAGATGGTCCAGAAGCTGGCCCCGCGCTTCAGCATCGACCCGCGTCTGGCGCTGGCCATCGTGCGTACCGAATCCAATTTCGATGCCACCGCCCGCTCGCCGAAAAACGCCCTCGGCCTGATGCAGCTGATCCCCGATACCGCTGAACGCTTTGGCGTGCGCGATGCCCTCGATCCGGAGCAGAACATCCGCGGCGGCCTGGCTTACCTGCGCGTGCTCCTCAAGCTTTTCAACGGCGACGTGTCCCTGGCCGCTGCCGCCTACAACGCGGGTGAAGGCAATGTGGCCCGCTACAAGGGCGTCCCGCCCTTCGCTGAAACCCAGGAATACGTGCGCCGGGTGATGGCCTTCTACCGGGCGCCGCGCCACGCTGAAGTGGCCCGCAGCTGAAGTGCCCGAGTCGGACTGAAGTCCGACCCACCGAGGATGCTACGGTTTTGTAGGTCGGATTTCAGTCCGACTCGAAGCATCGCAGGCCGATAGGTCTGGTCTTTCGGGCGCTATGATTTTGTGGGTCGGACTTCAGTCCGACAGCACACGTCCAGCCACCTCCTCAGGCCCTGCCGTTTCCGGTACCTTGTCTCTTTTCCCATAACAAGACACAGGACGGAGAGCATGCGCAATCACCACCAGTTTTACATCAACGGCCAGTGGGTTGAGCCCGCAGGGAATGCCCGGCTGGACGTGATCAATCCGGCTACCGAAGCCGTCGCCGGTTCCATCGCGATGGGCGGCGCTGCCGACGTGGAGCGTGCCGTGGCCGCTGCCCGCGCGGCCTTCCCGTCTTTCTCGCTGACCACGCGGGAGGAGCGTCTTGACCTGCTGGCGCGCATCGGCGCCGCCTACAAGGCGCGCTTCAAGGACATGGCCGAGGCCATTTGCGAAGAGATGGGCGCGCCCTTCAAGGCCCTCGCCAGCACAGGTCAGGTGGGTTCGGGGTTGGCCCATTTCAACATGGCGGCCACCGCGCTGAAGGATTTCACTTTCGAGACTGCTCGTGGCAGCACCCTCATCGTGCGCGAGCCGATTGGTGTTTGCGGGCTGATCACGCCATGGAACTGGCCGGCCAACCAGATGGCCTGCAAGATCGCCCCGGCGCTGGCCGCCGGCTGCACGATGGTCCTCAAGCCCAGCGAGCTGGCACCTTTCTCGGCCGTCATCCTGGCCGAAATTCTCCACGCAGCCGGTGTGCCGGCGGGGGTCTTCAACCTGGTGAACGGTGATGGCCCTGGTGTTGGCGCGCCGCTCTCCAGCCATCCGGACGTGGACATGATGTCCTTCACCGGCTCCACCCGGGCCGGCAAGCTGGTCATGCAGGCGGCCGCCGACACGGTCAAGAAAGTGGCACTGGAACTTGGCGGCAAGTCGGCCAACATCCTCCTCGACGACGCCGACTTCGCAAAGATGGTGAAGGTTGGCGTGCTGACCCTGCTGACCAACAGCGGCCAGAACTGCAACGCGCCCTCGCGCATGCTGGTGCCCGAGAACCGGCTCGACGAAGTCGAAGCGATCGCCGCCGCCACGCTGGCCCGCGTTGTCGTTGGCGACCCGCTGGCCGACGGCACCACCATGGGCCCGTTGGCCAACGCGGCCCAGTTCAGGCGGGTGCAGGAACTCATCGCCACCGGCATCGCCGAGGGCGCCAAAGTGGTGGCTGGCGGCCCCGGCCGGCCGGAAGGCATCGAGCGCGGTTTCTATACGCGCCCGACGATCTTCAGCCGCGTGACGCCGGAGATGACCATCTCCCGTGAAGAAATCTTCGGTCCGGTGCTGTCCATCCTCACCTACAAGGATGAGGACGACGCCATCCGCATCGCCAACGATACGGTGTATGGCCTGTCGGGCTACGTGTCATCGGCGGACCTGGGCCGTGCCCGGGCCGTGGCGCGGCGTTTGCGCACCGGCAATGTGCATCTCAACGGCGCGCAGCTGGATCTGGCCGGCCCCTTCGGCGGTTACAAGCAGTCCGGTCTTGGTCGCGAGTGGGGCGCCTTCGGCATCGAGGAGTTCCTCGAAGTGAAGGCGATCATCGGTTACGGCGAATAAGCGGCCGACCGCGGGCTGAGGGGGCTCGTAAAGGGCTCCCTCAGAACAGCGTGGTCAAATTGACCCAGGCGTCGGGCAGCACATTGACCAGCCGGGTCTCCAGCCACTTGTCCCCACCCGTGAGGATGGCCAGGCCGGTGAGGCCAATCAGCACGCCGAGTCCCTTTTTCACGGTTTCGACGCGCGTCAGCACCCAGCCCCTGGCCTTGGCGAAACCGCTGCGTGAGGCGTAGGCCACGGCCACCAGCGGCAGTGCTGCGCCGGTGCCGAACAGACCGAGGATCAGCGCGCCCTTGCCGGCACCGCCGTCACTGGCCACCAGTGTCAGGGCCGAGGCGAGGAGGGGGCCGGAGCAGGGGCTCCAGATCAGGCCGAGCAATCCGCCCAGCAAAAAGGCGCCGCCGAGCGAGCCGCCATCGAGCCGGCTCGACGCCGCATTGGCCGACGAGGCAATCGGCAACATCAGTTCGGTGAAGCGCCGGCTCAAGGCCGGGATCAGCATCACCGCAGCGAAAGCCACCAGCATCACCCCACCGAAAGTCCGCACACTCTGACTGTCGATGCCGAGGGCCGGGCCAAGGGCGCCGAGCAGCAGGCCGATCAGTGCAAACGACGTCGCCATGCCGATGCCCATTGCTACCGGCGCCAGCCGGTTGGCCTGCACGGCGCCGCCGACGACCAGTGGCAGAATCGGAAATACGCAGGGCGAGAGGGTTGTCAGGCTGCCGGCGACAAGGCTCAGCCCGAGATGGGACAGGGATAGCGTTTCGTTCATGGCGGCCTGCCTCAGAGGGCCGACTGCAGCGCGGCCTTGAGCTTGGCCGGATCGGTCTCGCCAGCGACGCGGGCGGTTTCCTTGTCGCCGCGATAGACGATCACCGTCGACTGGGTGTGCACCTTGAGCTTTTGCTTGAGCGCGCGTTCCTTGTCGTAATCGACGACGAGCAGCGGAAGGGCCAGGGTGGTGTCCGGCTTGAGCGCGTTGAAGACTTTCTCCTGGGCGCGGCAGGTCGGACACCAGCTGGCGTGGAAGTGGAGCGCCACCGGCTGGCCGGCCTTCTGCGCATCGGCGAGGGCGGCCGGGGTGTAGGGCTGAATTTCCAGTGCGTGGGCGGCGCCCATGCACAGCAGAAGGGCGATGCTGGTGGTGAGGCGTTGCAGGGTGTTCATGACGGGCTCCGGGGCGGGTAGGAAGAAACGCATTGATTGCGTGTATTCCTTAGACGCTGCCCGTCCCGGTTTCTTACAGTCTGCAGCGGATTTTTATCTTCTGCCCGCCAGGATGAGTACGCGGGTCTCGTTCATGTCTGTCCTTTTTCAGCGCTGGCCAATGCGGGCGGCACCGAACAGGGCCTTCTGATCCCGCGGTTGCGAGCGCCAGTACTGGGGCGGGGCATCCACCTGGGCGCCGAGTTCTGCCGCCGCATGCCAGGGCCAGCGCGGGTCGAAGAGAATGCCGCGGGCCAGCGCGACCATGTCGGCACGGCCTTCGGCGACGATGGCTTCGGCCTGGGCGGCTTCGGTCACCAGCCCGACGGCGATCACCGGCAGGTCGGTTTCGTGGCGGATGCGTTCGGCCAGCGGCACCTGGTAGTTCGGGCCCACGGGAATCTGCTGCAGCGGCGACAGGCCGCCGCTCGACACGTGGATGAAGCTGCAGGCCCGCTGCTCCAGTGCCCGCGCAAAAACGACGCTTTGCTCCAGATCCCAGCCGCCCTCGACCCAATCGGTGGCCGAGATGCGCATGCCCACCGGCATGGTGGTCGGCACCGCGGCGCGCACCGCGTCGAAGACTTCCAGCGGAAAGCGCATGCGGTTCTCCAGCGAGCCGCCGTATTCGTCCGTGCGGGTGTTGGAGAGGGGCGACAGGAACTGGTGCAGCAGGTAGCCGTGGGCGCCGTGGATTTCGATGGCGTCGAGGCCGATGCGGTGGGCGCGCCAGGCGGCACTGACGAAGGCGTCGCGCACTCGGGCGAGGCCTTCGCGGTCGAGGGCGAGCGGTGGCGCCTCATCCGGGCTGTAGCGTTCGGCCGACGGGGCAAAGGGCTGCCAGCCGCCCTGGTCGGGCGGAATCAGCTGGCCGCCTTCCCAGGGCACGTGGCTTGAGGCCTTGCGGCCGGCGTGGGCAAGCTGGATGGCGATGGGCATCGACGAATACTTGCGTACCGAGGCGAGGGTGTTGCCGAGGGCCGCTTCGGTGGCGTCCGACCACAGGCCCAGGTCGGCCGGGGAAATGCGCCCCTCGGGTTCGACGGCGGTGGCTTCGAGGATCAGCAGGCCGGCGCCGGACAGGGCCAGATGGCCGAGGTGGATCAGGTGCCAGTCGGTCGCCAGGCCGTTGTCGGCCGAGTACTGGCACATCGGGGCGATCACGATGCGGTTCCTGAGGCTTAGCTGGCCGATGGAGAAAGGCGAAAACAGTTGGCTCATGGACGGGCTCCGGGTGGTGGCGTGGCGTATCGGTCCAAGTTTAAGGATGGACGGTCGAGTTGGTAATGGGGCTGCCTGTTGATGCGCTATCAAAAATTTTTTGATGGCACTGGCCGGCGTTCCAGGTCAAAAGCCGGCGAGTGGCCTGCCTGCCGCCCACACGAGTTGTCGGGTGACCAGGCAGAAATCGGCGAGGGTTGCCAGCGGGCCGCCGATTTCCGGTGCGGCGTAGCTCATCAGGCTGAGTCGTTCGATATGGCAGTGGATGGCTGGATGGCGGTCGAATCCATCGAGCCGGGACTGGACGTCGGCCGTGGGCCAGGCCCCGCCATACAACCCGACCGTCACGTGGGGCGTGTAGGGGCCGCCGGGTTCGGACGAGGCGCCGGTGAGGGCGCTGCGCAGCTTGCCGATGCCACCGTCCACGTCCCGCGCCGCCAGGAAGGGCGCCGAGCTGAAGCTGGCCAACTGGCCGATCTCCACCGTGAAGGGCGCCGGGGCCTGTGCCTGCAGGGCGGCCACCTGGGCGCAGAGGGCGGCAGGACCAAAGTCATCCGCATGTTGTGGCGAGTTGCTCGGAAAGCCGCACAGGGCCAGGGTGATGTGCGGCTGGCGGCGATAGTCGTCGAGGAGATAACCGTCCAGATGCCACGTGGCGCCGGCCACCGCCTCGCGTACCGGCGCCACGTCCACGTCCAGCGCCCACAGGGCGTAGCGCGGCCGGCCCCGGTGCCATTCGGGAAAGTCCCGGCGCACGTTCTGCAGGGTCTGCCCGGCAGTGGCGAAGGCGGCACGGGCGTGCTCGAAGACGGCGTCGGGAATGGAATGGGGGGCATGCAGCGTCATGTTGCTCCTGTCGGGACTCCTTCGGGTTGCTCAAGGTAGCGCATCGGGCAGGCAAGTCGCCACTGCCATGCCGATACGGCGCCCGTGTGTGCTTGACGCAGCCACTACAATGTCGGCTGTCACCACTTCCGAGCCAGTTACCGGTGTTGTTGCCGGCTGCTGGCCTGCACTAATGGATATTGTCCTCGTTGTTTTGCTCATCCTTCTCAATGGCGTGTTCGCCATGTCCGAGATGGCCGTTGTTTCTTCGCGCAAGTCCCGGCTTCAGAACCTGTCTGACGATGGCAGCCTGGGTGCCCAGGCAGCCCTGTCGCTGCATCAGGATCCATCCAGTTTCCTGTCCACCATCCAGGTTGGCATCACCTCGATCGGGATTCTGAGCGGTGCGATCGGTGAGGCTGCCGTGGCCGATCCACTGGCCAGCTGGCTGGCCGGCATTCCCTTGGTGGACACTCATGCCCGGACGATTGCGCTGACCATTACCGTCGTTGGCCTGACCTATTTTTCGGTCGTCATCGGCGAACTGGTGCCGAAGCGCCTGGCGCTGCTGGCGCCGGAGGGCATCGCTTCGCTGATCGCCCGGCCGATGATGGTGCTGGCCCGTGCCACCCATCCGCTGGTGGTCATTCTTTCCGGCTCCTGTTCGACCGTGCTGCGCCTGCTCGGCACGCGCAGCCGCGAAGAGCCGCCGGTGACCGACGACGAGATCAAGGTGCTGATGGAGCAGGGCGCCGAAGCCGGCGTCTTCCACGAGAGTGAACAGGAGATCGTTTCCAACGTGCTGCGTCTCGACGAGCAGCGCATCGCCGCCATCATGACGCCGCGCCGCGATATGTTCGTGCTCGACCTGGATGAGGACGAGGAGACCCTGTGGCAGCGCATCATCGAAACCGAGTATTCGCGCCTGGTGGTGTGCCGCGACGGGCTCGAGCACGTGCTCGGCATCCTGCAGACCGGTGACCTGCTCAAGAAGGTGCTGCCCGGCCACGGCGTCACGGTGGCCGATGTGGAGTCCCTGCTGCACCCGCCGCTATACATCCCCGAGTCGGTGAGCACCACCCAGTTGCTGGCCAATTTCCGCCGCGCCCGCATGCAGTTCGCGCTGGCCGTCGACGAATACGGCGAGGTGCAGGGCCTGGTGACCCTCACCGATGTCATGTCGGCGATCGTCGGAGAGCTTTCCGAGCCGGCCGCTCCCGAAGACCGCGACATGGTGCAGCGGGAGGACGGGTCGTGGCTGGTCGATGGCGACGTCGGTGTCGAGCGTCTCAAGTCGGTACTCGATATCGATGCCGACCTGCCGGGCGAGGAGGAGCACTCCTTCAATACCCTCGGTGGTTTCATCATGCATTCCCTCGGCCGCATCCCCGCGCCCGCCGATCACTTTGAAGTTTCGGGCTGGCGCTTCGAGGTCATGGACATGGATCGCAACCGGGTGGACAAGGTGCTGGTGTCGCTGCCCGTGGCGGGGAAGGCGTCCTGACGAGTCTGGTGCCGCCAGGTCGGCATTGATGTCTAATCCGGTACGGGTTCGGCCGCCAGTTTCTCGACCGCAAAAATCGCTCGTTGCAGAGCCGCGTCGTCGAGGCTGACAGGGCGCTTAATGAAGAGCCAGCTAGCGTTCTTGGGGTTTAGCACCCGCACCATTTCGTCGGTGATGCGGGCTGTGTTCTCCACATACCAACCGGGCAGGGCAAGTACAGCCAGGACCGGGAAGCTCTCACCGGTGGCAGCCTTCAAGTGGCGGGCCAGCCAGTCGGCCTGGCGGCGGGCCTGCTCCAGCGGTGCGGTTTCGCTCCACCCGGGAAAGTCGAGTTTCTTCCCGTCGTAGCGCACCTTGACCGCCTCGGCGCCCTTGCCTGCGGGGGGCTTTAGACGCGACTTGGTTTCTACTGCAAAGATCCCGCCGGGCGTGATCACCACATGGTCGATGTTGAAGGCCCCCGCTTGCACATCGTGGATGATGCGATTGCGGCCCGCCAGTGCTTCGCCAAGCTCCTGAGCTGCAGCTTGTTCGGCACGCACGCCTTCTTTCATTCTTTGCAGTGCTGGCATGTAGCGGACCATTCGCCAGGTGAGAATCGCAGAGGCGCCCAGGCCGATCAGCAGGTAGATTGTGTCTGTGTGCTGCCAGTTGAATCCGTTCTGTGGCAGATGGCGTCCTATGACGGTGATGCCGGTAATAAAGCCCGAGGCGAGAGCCCATATCATTAGCGTCATGACCTTTTCCCGTTCGGTGTCGCGCCTTTCCTGAAGGCTGTTGCCCGGCAGGCGGCGCAAATCCGTCGTGAGCGGGTCGCGACGAGGTTGCCGGTCCATCCACCAGCGATAGCCGAACACTGCCGGAACCATGATCAGCAGTGGTAACAGGGACAGGAGAAAAATCCAGACAGCAGTCATGCTGAACCCCGGTGGGCATTATTTTCCGCCCATAGCAGGGGGAGTCCGGTGTTGCAGCGGGAGTTGCTACAGCGGGTGATGGAGAGCTCAAATGGCATGGTCGGTTTCGTGCGAAGCGGGTCGGCCGGATAATGACAGAAATGTAGTCTTTCGAGCGGGTGCAGTGGCTCAGCCCATTCCCCGCGAAGCGCAGGAGGATCGGTTAGTTCGCAGCATGGCGCTGAGCTACTTGCTGGATATCCACAAGGTCATCTCGCTCAGCTACGCCTGGTAGCACCGTGCGTTCTGCGGCATAGTGTCGCAGTCGCCTGATTTTTAACAGGAATCAAGTGTTCTTGGTGTGCTCGCTTGGTACAGTCCGGCCCCCGCTTGCCGACTGACAAGGAACGCCATGATTCGCCCGCAGCTCACTCCAATCGCCCTCGCGCTGGGCCTTGCCCTGACGACTTCCGCGTTTGCCCAGCAAGCCGCCCGCCCGGCCGACAGCATTGCCCTGACCCTCGGCGAAGTGCTGGTGAGCAGTGCCGCCGGCGGGCCGCTGGAGGCGCGCCGGGTGCTCAGTTCGGTGGACATCCTGCCCACGGCGCGCATTGAGAGCCAGGTGGTGTCGAACAACTGGGAGCTCTTCGGCCAGGTGCCGGGGGTCATGCTGACCCAGTTCGGCCAGGGGACGACGTCGGGCAAGTTCTCGATGCGCGGCTTCAACGGGGAGGGCGAGATCAACGCGGTGAAGCTGCTGATCGATGGGGTGCCGGGCAACAGCAACGATGGCAACATGCCCTACATCGATCTCGCGCCGCGGCTCGACATCGAGTCCATCGAAGTGGTGCGCGGCACCAACGATCCGCGCTACGGCCTGCACAACATTGCCGGCAACGCCAACATCACCACCAAGAGCGGCGGCAACTACCTGCTTGGCCGCGTTACCGCCGGCAGCTTCCAGACACACGAGCTGCAGGCCGCCGCGGGCTTCGAGAAAGACGCGCTGTCGCAGAACTACGCCGTGGCCTACCAGAAGACCGATGGCTACCGGGATCATTCCAAAGCCGAGAATGCCAGCTTCTCGGGCAAGTGGTTCGTCACGCCGGACAAGGGCACTAGCCGCTTCGGCCTGATCGCCCGTCACTACACGGCCAGTGCCGAGGAGGCCGGTTACCTGACCGCCGCCCAGCGCACGGCCAACCCGGACCAGTCGCCGGTACACAACGCCAGCGACGAAGACCGCCGCCAGGTCAGCCAGTTTGCGCTGCAGGGCGAGTCGGAAATCGGCGAGCGACTCTTCTGGGCTGGACAGGTGTACCTCAACGACCTGGCCGACCGGCGCTTCGTGAAGTTCTCGGCCGGCGCGGCCCAGCAGGAGCGTATCGTCGCCGAGACCCACACGGGCGCGTCCACGACCCTGACCTGGCGTGGCGGCAAGACCGTCATCGGCGATGTGTCGGTGATGGGGGGCGTGGATGCCGAGCACCAGGAGAACCGCAGCCAGCGCTACACCACCCTTAATCAGGCGCGCCAGACCCGCACCCGCGACCAGGCCTTCGAGTTCAATACCGCCGGGGCCTTTGTGCAGGCGGTGATCAAGCCGATTGCCGGGCTGACCCTGACGCCGGCTTTCCGGGTGGACCGCATCGACGGGACCTACACCAACAAACTCAATGGCCAGAGCTACGACGCCAACGACTACGGCAACATCAAGCAGCCCAAGCTGAGCGCGGTGTATGTGCTGGCGGACGGTTACTCGGTGTACGGCAACTGGGGCCGCAGTTTCCAGGTGGGTGTGGGCACCGCGTCCTACAAAGTGAACCAGAGCGCCGACCTGTCGCCGTCGATCAATGAGGGTTGGGAGGCCGGTCTCAAGTTCCGTCCGCTCGCCTGGCTCGACGGGCGTGTGGCCGCATGGCGCCAGACCGCCTCCAACGAGGCTCGCCGCCGTCTCAACGACCCCGCCAACGACGCCGAGAACGTCGGCCAGACACGCCGCCAGGGCATCGACCTGCAGCTCAACGCCCAGCCCTCGCGCCAACTCGGGCTGTGGGTGGCCGCCGCGTTGCAGCGTTCGAAGATCCTGCAGGCCGATGCGGCCTCGCTGGCCACCACCGGCCGCGAAATCGATCACGTGCCGCACCTGCTCTACAACCTGGGCGCCGATTACCAGGCCAGCGACGCGCTGCGCGTGTCGGCATGGCTGAACGGGCAGGGCAGTTATTACCTGGAGCGCAGCAACACCACCGGCAAGTTCGGCGGCTATGCGCTGGCCAACGTGTCGGCAGCCTACAAGTTGACGCCCAAGGTGAGCGTGGAAGTGCAGGTGCGCAACCTGTTCGACCGCTACAGCGAATACGTGTGGTGGGACGGTGCCCAGTCCCTGCATGCGCCGGGTACGCCGCGCAGCGTGTACGGCACGCTCAGCGCCAAGTTCTGATGGCGGCTTCGCGCGCCCGGCGCCTGTGGCTGGACGTGCATCTGTACGTCGGGCTGGTGCTGGGCGGGCTGTTTGCGCTGCTCGGGCTGACCGGCAGCGTGCTGGTTTTTTACCTGGGCGTGGACGAGGCGCTCAACCCGGCGCTGCAGGTGAGTCGCCCGGTGATCGAGGCGCCGTCGCCGGACGCGGTGCTGAGCCGGGTCCAGGCCGTGTATCCCGAACACGACGGGCCGTGGCGCATCGAGATGCCGCTGGACGCCAACGACGCCTTGCGGGTGCGTTACTACAATCCGCCGGAAACAGCCGGACGCGGTTTTGCACCGCTCATGTTGAGCCTTGATCCGGACTCCCTGCAGGTGACCAGCGGGCGCCTGTGGGGCGACTACGCGGTGACCTGGCTCTATGATCTGCACTACACGTTGCTGCTGGGCTCCGCCGGCAAAACGGCGGTGGGCATTGCCGGGCTGGTGCTGCTGGTCTCGCTGTTCAGCGGGCTGTACCTGTGGTGGCCGAGCCGGGCGCGTCTGGGGGCGGCGCTGAAGCCGGTGCTGCGTCGCGGTGTCGTGCGCAAGACCTATGATCTGCATGTGTTGTCGGGTGTTTACGGCTTTGTCGTGCTGGCCGTGCTGGCGCTTACCGGCAGCGTGCTGGCCCTGCCGGACGAGGCCCGCAGTGTGGTGGACCGCTTCTCGCCCCTGCGCCCGTCCTTCCGGGCGCCGGCCGGTTTGCTGGAGGAGGGCGCCACGCCGATTCCGCTCGCCGAGGCGGTACGCATCGCCCAGGCCCGCTTCCCCGGCGCCGAGCTGCGCTGGATCGAAACCCCGGGCCGCGCCGGCAAGCCGATCTCGGTGCGCTTTCATCAGGCTGCCGAGCCAGGACGGCGTTTTCCACGCAGCCAGGTGTGGGTGCATCCGGCAAGCGGGGACATCCTCGCCGTGCGCGATCCGCTGGAGAACAGCGGTGGCGACACTTTCATGGACTGGATGCATCCTCTCCACAACGGCGAGGTTTTCGGCCTGGCCGGGCGCCTGCTGGCCTGCCTGGGCGGGCTGCTGCCGACGCTGGCCTTTGCGACCGGTTGGCTGCGCTGGCGGCACAAGGTGCGTGCCCGCAAGGCCAGCACACGTTCTCTTGCCCGGGCGCCATCCATAACCTAGTCTCATATCTCCGGGGGCTGATATCTTTCAGTTGTCCAAAGTCCTTCTGCATCTCTTTTGCCTACCCGTTCCGGGTGTGGAAGCTGTCCGTCTCCGCGTTGATTCGATCAATGACTGGTGCGCGCCATCGCAGCGCGCCCAAGAAGGAGGGCGAGGTCATGAGCACATATCGTTATCGGTCCCTGTCGTCGGATTTGCAGCACATCTACAGGGAAGCGCGGGCCAGTGAGGACGGGGAGCGCTGCATGGTGGCGCCATGCCCCGAACTGGCGGACAAGCTGAAGAAGGAGCTGACATCGATGCGCGGCAAGGCCAAGGATTTCATGGCCTCGTTCCAGCTTCGTGCATCGGAGCCGCGGCATGACGGTTTCAACGACGGCATGATTTTTCCGCCGGAGGATTATCCGCTGGGCGCCTCGCCGAGCATGATCCGCGGCGCGGCGGCCGAGCGGGCGCCGCTGCGGGGCGTGGTGCGGGTGATCGTGGTGCTGGTGGATTTTTCCGACAAGCCGATGATACAAACGCCTTCCCACTTCGAGCAGTTGTTCTTTTCGACCGGGGTGATCCCGACCAAGAGCGTGCGCGAGTATTTCACCGACGTGACGCGCGGGCTGGTGAACATCCAGGGCCAGGTGGTCGGGCCCTTCCGCATGCCGAAGACGCTGGCCCAGTACGCCCACGGCGCATCGGGCACCGGCGCGGCCCTGCCCAACGCCCGCACGATGGCGCGGGATGCGGTGCTGGCCTCCAACGCCAGCGTCAACTTCGGGCTCTATGACAACGACGGCAACGGCTATGTGGATGCTTTTATCGTCGTGCACGCGGGGGGCGGGGCCGAGGTGACGGGCAGCTCCGGAGACATCTGGTCGCACAAATGGACTGTCGACGGCGGTGCGATGAATGTGGACGGCACCAAGATCTACGCCTACCTGACGGTGCCGGAAGACTCGAAGATCGGTGTGTGCTGCCATGAACTGGGTCACCTGCTGTTCGGCTTCCCCGATCTGTACGACACCGACTACACCTCGGAAGGTATCGGTAACTGGTGTCTGATGGCGGGCGGCAGCTGGGGTGGCGGCGGTAATACGCCGGTGCATCCGTCGGCGTGGTGCAAGGCCAACCAGGGCTGGGCCAGCGTGACCAACGTGACTGCCAACGGGTCGAAGAACATCGCCGACGTGAAGGACTCGGGCAAGATTTATCGCCTGTGGAAGAACGGCGCGGCGAGCAGCGAATACTTCCTGGTCGAGAACCGCCAGAAGACCGGCTTCGATGCGTCGCTGCCGGCCGGCGGGCTGCTCATCTGGCACATCGACGACAGCGTGGCCGGCAACACCAACGAGTCCCACTACAAGGTGGCGCTGATGCAGGCCGACGGCAAGCGCGACATGGAGCTCGACCACAATCGCGGCGATGGCGGCGACCCGTACCCGGGCTCCGGCAACAACACCACTTTCAACAACACCTCGACCCCCAACTCCATGTCGTACTCGGGGGCCAATACCTGCGTGGCGGTAACGGGTATCGGCCCTTCCGGCCCGATGATCAGCGCCAACCTGCGGGTGAAGTGCACGGTGACCAAGCTGAGGAAGGAAGTCGCGACCGAAAAGCTGCTGGCTGCGGACAAGAGTGTGGCGAGTGAGAAGCTGGTCGAAAAGCGCATCGAGAAGCAGCCCGAAAAGCCGGTGACCGACAAATCGGTGGGGCTCGACAAGGGTTTCACCGAGAAATTGGTCGAGAACAAGCTGGCCGACCGTCCGGGCATCGGTACCGGTCTGCGGGTGGCCCAGATCAACTCCCTGGAGGCGCGCATCGCCAATATCGAGGCGCTGTTGATGGGCGGACAGGTGGCGGAGCCCTTTATCTCCCGGGATTTGCGTCCAGACCTGTCGGACAGCGCCTACGCCGAGGAGGACAGCGAGGTCGACCCCGACTCCAGCGTCGGCAAGCGCCTGCTGGACCGGCCCCAGGGCTAGCGGGCTGCGGGGGGAGTGAGAGGGTGACTGAGCGTGTGGTGCTGATTCTCGCCGAGCCCGACGACGTATCGAGTGAGTTCGTCGGGCGCCAGTTGCGCCAGCGTGGCTGCCGGGTGCTGCGCGTCTCGGTGGCCGATCTGGCCCGTGCCCGCTGGCAGCATTCGCCGGAGGGGGAAGGCGCCACGACGCTTGTTTTTGCCGATGGGCGCCAAGTCCACGACGCCAGCATCGGGGTGGTGTTGAACCGCCTCGCGTCGCTGGCGTTGCCGGCCTTTGCTCATGCCAGTCCTGCCGACCGCGATTACGCCGGCGCCGAGTTTGCCGCCCTGCTGAGCAGCTGGCTCCACCGCCTTCAGGTGCCGGTGGCCAATTGGGTGTCGGGTGACAATCCTTATGCTGCCGCCCGGCATCCTCTCGGCTGGCATGTGCTGGCGGCCGGACAGGGGATCGAGGTGGCGGATTTTGTGGTTGCCTCGTCCCTGCGTGGCGGTGCGGGCACCGGCCTGTGGCGGGTGGGCGGGAGTGCCTATCCGCGGGGCAGCGATGTGGCGGGCTGGTATCGGGGAGGCGAAGCCGCCGGGCTGGCTCTGCAGTGGATTCATGTGTTCGGGGATGCCTGCTGCGGGCTGGACGAGGAGAAGGTGCTCGCTGCTCGGTGTGTGGCTTTCGTGCGCCGTCTTGGCCTTGCTTGTGCAGCGTTGGGTTTTGTGGCGACGGCGGTCGGGCCGTGCCTCGTCGAGCTTGAGCCCCGCCCGCCGCTGGAGGACGACAAGGTGGCCGGCTGTTGTGCGGACTGGCTGCAGCGCGCGCTGGCGGTGGCGTCATGAAGGGCCCGGTGCTGATCTGCGGTATCGCCAGCGAGTCACCGCTGGCCATGGCCATCGAGGCGGCCGAGCGCCTCGGGGTGGCGCATCGGGTTATCGACCAGCGCCAGCTCGCCGGGCAGGACATTGAGGCGGGCGTGCGCGGTGGGCAGCTTTTTGCCCGCTGGTGGAACGGCGCCGAGTCGGTGGACCTGACGCGCTGCGGTGGCGCCTACACGCGCGTGGTGCCGGCCGGCATGCTGCGCAATCGGCCCACCGACGGGCGCGAGGTGCTGCACGATCATTACTTTGTCGATGCCCTCAATGCCTGGCTCGAGGTGGCGCCGCTGCGCGTAGCCAACCGGCTGGCGGCGGGCATGTCGAATGCGTCCAAGCCCTGGCAGGCGCAGTTGATCCGTGCGGCCGGGTTTGCCACGCCGGTTTCGCTGCTGACCAATGATCCGGATGCGGTGCGGGCCTTTCGGCGTCGGCATGGCCGCGTGGTGTTCAAGTCGGCCAGCGGTGTGCGTTCCATCGTGACGCCGCTGGAAGGGGCGCTCGACGCGCAACTGGACCGCGTGCGGGCGCTGCCGACCCTCTTCCAGGCTTATGTGCCGGGGGTGAATTACCGGGTGCATGTGATAGGCGAGCAGGTTTTCTGCACGCGGATCGATTCGGATGCCACTGATTACCGCTACGCCGGACGGGAGGGCCAGGCCTCGGCGATGGTGGCCGACCGCCTGCCACCCGATCTGGCCCGCCGCTGCGTGGCCCTCACCGCCAGCCTCGGGCTGGAGATGGGCGGCATCGACCTGAAGCGCACGCCGGAGGGCGAATACGTGTGCTTCGAAGTGAATCCCTCGCCAGCGTATAGTTGTTTCGACCGCGAGTCGGCCGAGGCCGTGGCCGAGGCGCTGGTGATCCATCTATCCGGAGGAGCACGCCGTGGAAATCGTCGACAACGCCACCCGCTTGAAAGCGCGCCTGCTTGAGCAAGGGGCCGACCCGACGCGGCCGGGCTGGCTGCGCGTGAGTCTGGCGGTGAGCGAAGCCGGCCCCTGCGGCGTGCTGCCCAGCCTGATCCACGCGGCGGCCGGTGAAGCGCTGACGGTGCTGGTGGGACCCGAAGACCGGCCGCGCGTCGAAGCCCTGACGGCGGGGGCGAGCCTCGTCCTGCAACTACGCCTGCGGGCGCCGGGCGTGCATACGGTGGTCCCCGGCAGCGTGAGCGCAGAGTAAAGGCCGGAGTCTTGTGGGTCGGACTTCAGTCCGACTCGGCTGGCTGAACGCGCGTTGTCGGACTGAAGTCCGACCCACGGGGAACCTGCTGCGCCTTTGTCCTGTCTTTACGCAGTCTTACAAAGGCTTCGTGTAGCATACCCAGCGCCTTTTCCCTGGCCCCTCCCGGGCCGGGTGCGTCCCGGAAAATCTTTTCATGTCCAGCCCGTCTGCGTCTGCGCCGTCCTCCTCCCTTTCCCCCAAAAAACGTCGTCTGTGGCCCTGGCTGTTGAGCGTCGCCGTGATCGGCGGCGGTGCCTGGTACGCCACTCACCGCCCGACGCAGGATGCCGGGCCTGAGGGCAAGCAGGCCAATGGAGCGCGCGGCGGCCCCAACGGACGGGGCGACCGGCCCACGCCGGTGACACTCGCCGAGATCAAGCCCGGCGACATCCGCGTCACGCTGCCGGCCCTTGGCAACGTGGTGCCGCGTAACCAGGTGACGGTGCGCTCGCGGGTCGATGGCCAGTTGCTGGCGCTTAAATTCACCGAAGGCCAGCCGGTCAAGGCCGGCGAACTCCTCGCCCAGATCGACCCGGAGCCCTTCAAGGCCACCCTCGAACAGGCCCGCGGCCAATTGGCGCGGGACGCGGCGCTGCTCAAAAACGCGAAGATCGACCTCGACCGCTACAAGGGCCTGCTGGCCCAGGACTCCATCGCCAGACAGCAGGTGGATACCCAGGAAGCGCTGGTGCGCCAGTACCAGGGCACGGTGCAGGCCGACGAAGGCACGGTGAAAAGCGCCGAGCTGCAGCTTTCCTACACAAAGATCACCGCCCCCATTGCTGGCCGCGCCGGCCTGCGCACCGTTGATCCGGGCAACATGATCAAGGCTTCCGATACCGCCGGGCTGGTCACCATCGCCCAGGTGAGCCCGATCACCGCGGTGTTCTCGGTGCCCGAAGATCGCCTGCCGGCGGTCATGCAGCGGGTGCGCGACGGCAAGGGCCTGAAGGTGGAGGCGTGGGACCGGGAGATGAAGGTGCGGTTGGCCACCGGTGATCTGCTTGCCGTGGATAGCCAGATCGACACCACCACCGGCACCGTCAAGCTGAAGGCGGTCTTCGCCAACAAGGACGGCAGCCTCTTTCCGAACCAGTTCGTCAACGTGCGCATGCTGCTCGATACGCTGACTGGCGTGGTCACCGTGCCGACGGCTGCCGTGCAGCAGGGTGCCAAGGGCAGCTATGTGTATCGCCTTGGCGCCGACAGCAAGGTGGCGGCGGTGCCGGTCAAGCTCGGCGCGGTCGATGCGGGCATGGCGGCCGTGGATGAAGGCCTCGCCGCCGGCGACAAGGTGGTGGTGGACGGCCTCGACAAGCTCAAGGACGGCGCCCAGGTGGAGGCCATCGACCCGAAAGCCGTGACCGCCCCGGGGCGCGAGAAGAAGCGCGGCAACGGCAGTGGCCGGCCGGGGCATTGAGCGTGATGCTGCGGACAAGCGTTTTTGCATCTCCGTGGGTCGGAATTTATTCCGACAGCGCGCGCTCAGCCAGGGGATGTCGGATTGAAGTCCGACCCACGGGGAGGCTGCGTCGCTTGCTTTTGTGGGTCGGACTTCAGTCCGACAGCACGGGTTCAGCAACAGGATGCCCGGCATGAATCCCTCCCGCCTGTTCATCCTGCGGCCGGTGGCCACCTCGCTGCTGATGCTTGCCATCATGTTGGTCGGCATCGTGGCCTACCGGCTCTTGCCCATCTCGGCGCTGCCCGAGGTCGATTACCCGACCATCCAGATCAAGACGCTGTACCCCGGTGCCAGCCCGGACGTGATGACCTCGGCCATCACCGCGCCGCTGGAGCGTCAGTTCGGCCAGATGCCGGGGCTCGACGAAATGTCCTCCAGCAGCTCCGGTGGCGCTTCGGTGATCACCCTGCGCTTCACACTGGCGATGAGCCTCGACGTGGCCGAGCAGCAGGTGCAGGCGGCCATCAACGCCGCGTCCAACCTGCTGCCGCAGGATCTGCCGGCACCGCCCACCTACAGCAAGGTGAACCCGGCGGATGCGCCGATCATGACCATCGCGGTCAGCTCGCCCAGCCTGCCGATCACGCGCATCCACGACCTGGTGGAAAGCCGCCTGGCCCAGAAAATCTCCCAGGTGCCCGGCGTGGGCCTGGTGAGCATTGCCGGCGGACGCCGCCCGGCGGTGCGCGTGCAGGTCAATCCGACTGCCGCCGCAGCCTACGGGCTGGGCCTGGAAGACATTCGCACCGCCGTCGCCAACGCCAACGTGACCCAGGCCAAGGGCAGCTTCGATGGCCCCCAGCGCGCCTCGACCATCGACGCCAACGACCAGCTGCGCTCCGCCGACGAATACCGCAGCCTGATCATCGCCTATAAAAACGGCAACCCGGTGCGCCTCGACGACGTGGCCGACCTGAAGGACGACGCCGAGAACCTGCGCCTGGCCGCCTGGGCCAACCAGACTTCGGCAGTGATCATCAACGTGCAGCGCCAGCCCGGCGCCAACGTCATCGAGGTGGCCGACCGGGTTGCCGCGCTGCTCCCGCAGATGACCGCCAGCCTGCCCGCGTCGCTGGATGTGGCCGTGCTGAGCGATCGCACCACCACCATCCGTGCCTCGGTGCACGACGTGCAGATCGAACTGCTGCTGGCGGTGGCGCTGGTGGTGATGGTGATCTTCCTGTTCCTGCGCAGCGTGCCGGCCACCATCATTCCCAGCGTGGCAGTGCCCCTGTCGCTGGTGGGCACCTTCGGGGTGATGTACCTGGCCGGTTTCAGCCTCAACAACCTCACGCTGATGGCGTTGACCGTGTCCACCGGCTTTGTTGTCGACGACGCCATCGTGATGATCGAGAACATCTCGCGCTACGTGGAGGAGGGCGAGACGCCCATGCAGGCTGCGCTGAAGGGCGCCAAGCAGATCGGCTTCACCATCATCTCGCTCACCGTCTCGCTGATCGCCGTGCTGATTCCGCTGCTCTTCATGGGCGACGTGGTCGGGCGCCTGTTCCGCGAGTTCGCCATCACGCTGGCCATCGCCATCCTGATCTCCGCGGTGGTGTCGCTCACGCTGACGCCGATGATGTGCGCACGACTTCTCAAGCACGTGCCCGAGTCCGAGCAGAGTCGTTTCTACCGCGTCACCGGCGAGTTCCTCGACCGGGTCATCGCCCGCTACGCGCGCATGCTCGAATGGGTGCTCGACCGCCAGGGCCTGACCCTGCTGGTGGCCGTCGGCACGCTGGTCGTCACCGCGCTGCTCTACGTGGTGGTGCCCAAGGGCTTCTTCCCGCTGCAGGATACCGGCGCCATCCAGGGCATCACCGAGGCGGCCCAGTCGATCTCCTTTCCGGCCATGGCCGAGCGCCAGCAGGCGGCGGCCGAGGTGGTGTTGAAAGACCCGGCCGTGGCCAGCCTGTCGTCCTTCATCGGCGTCGATGGCAGCAATGCCACCCTCAACAGCGGGCGCATGTTGATCAGCCTCAAGCCGCTGGCCGAGCGCGACGCCAGCGCCGCCGAGGTGATCCGCCGCCTCGGCCCCGAGTTGCAGAAAGTGGCCGGCATCACCCTCTACATGCAGCCGGTGCAGGACTTGTCGATTGAAGACCGGGTCAGCCGCACCCAGTACCAGTTTTCGCTGCAATCGCCGGATTCGGCCGCGCTGGGCGAGTGGGTGCCGAAGCTGATTGAACGCCTGCAAGCCCTGCCGCAACTGGCCGACGTGGCCAGCGACCTGCAGGACAAGGGCCTGCAGGCGTGGGTCGAGATCGACCGCAGCGCCGCCAGCCGCCTCGGGGTGAGCACCGCAGCCATCGACAATGCCCTCTACAACGCCTACGGCCAGCGCCTGATTTCGACCATCTTTACCCAGGCCACCCAGTACCGCGTGGTGCTGGAAGTGAAGCCGGAGTTCCGCAGCAGTCCGGCCGCCATCGCCAACCTGTACGTGCCCGGCACCGGCGGGGCGCAGGTGCCGCTGTCGGCCGTGGCCAAGGTGGTGGAGCGGCCGACCATGCTGGCCATCAACCATGTGGGGCAATTCCCGGCGGTCACGGTGTCCTTCAATCTGGCGCAGGGGGCGGCGCTGGGCGATGCGGTGGAAGCGATCCGCGCTGCCGAGGCCGACCTGGGCCTGCCGGCGAGCATCGAAACCAGCTTCCAGGGCGCCGCGCTGGCCTTTCAGGCTTCGCTGTCGAGCACCCTGCTGCTGATCCTCGCCGCGGTGGTCACCATGTACATCGTGCTGGGCGTGCTCTACGAGAGCTACATCCACCCGGTCACCATCCTGTCCACGCTGCCCTCGGCCGGCGTCGGCGCGCTGCTGGCCTTGCTGCTGGCGCGCAGCGAGCTGGGCATCGTCGGCATCATCGGCATCGTGCTCCTGATCGGCATCGTCAAGAAGAACGCCATCATGATGATCGACTTCGCCCTCGACGCCGAACGCAACGAGGGGCTGGCCCCGCGGGAGGCGATCTTCCAGGCCTGCCTGCTGCGCTTCCGGCCGATTCTGATGACGACCCTGGCCGCGCTGCTCGGCGCGCTGCCGCTGATGCTCGGCACCGGTGTGGGTTCGGAACTGCGCCATCCGCTGGGCATCACGATGGTCGGCGGCCTGCTGGTCAGCCAGGTGCTGACGCTGTTCACCACCCCGGTGATCTACCTCGCCTTCGACCGCCTGGCCCGGCGCTGGAAAGGCGTGACCGCATGAAGCCGCCGAATCTGTGGGTCGGACTTCAGTCCGACAACGCACGTTCAGCCTGGGGATGTCGGACTGAAGTCCGACCCACGGGGAGCGTGCGCGGTTTGCCTTTGTGGGTCGGAATTTATTCCGACAACGCACGTTCAGCCTGGGGATGTCGGACTGAAGTCCGACCCACGGGGAGCGTGCGCGGTTTGCCTTTGTGGGTCGGAATTTATTCCGACAACGTGCGTTCAGCCTGGGGATGTCGGACTGAAGTCCGACCCACAGGGGGCCTGCGCGGTTTGCTTTTGTGGGTCGGACTTCAGTCCGACAGCACGCGTTCAGCCAGCCGGGTGGGACTGAAGTCCGACCCGCGGGGAGGCGTGGCGTGAACCTTTCGCGCCTGTTCATCTTTCGCCCGGTTGCCACCACGCTGTTGACGCTGGCCGTGTTGCTGGCCGGGATGATTGCCTTTCGCCTGTTGCCGGTGTCGCCGCTGCCGCAGGTGGATTACCCGACCATCTCGATCTCGGCCAACCTGCCCGGGGCCAGCCCGGAGACCATGGCCGCCACGGTAGCCGGGCCGCTGGAGCGCATTCTCGGGCAGATTGCCGGGGTGTCGGAGATGACCTCCTACAGCACCCTCGGCTCCACCCGCGTGACCCTGCAGTTCGAGCTGTCCCGCGACATCGACGGCGCCGCCCGCGACGTGCAGGCGGCCATCAACGCGGCCCGCGGGCAACTGCCCACCAGCCTGCCGAGCAACCCCACCTATCGCAAGGTGAACCCGGCCGAAACGCCGATCATTATCCTGGCGCTCACCTCCGACACCCTCTCGCAAGGGCAGCTCTACGACGCCGCCTCCACGGTGCTCGCCCAGCGCCTGTCGCAGGTGGAAGGCGTGGGGCAGGTGTCGATTGGCGGCAGTTCGCTGCCGGCGGTACGGGTCGAGCTCGACCCCAATCGTCTCGCCGCCAACAAGCTCAACATGGACGACGTGCGCACCGCCATCGTCGGCACCAACGCCAACCGCCCCAAGGGCGTGGTCGAAGACGGCGAGCGTGCCTGGCAGGTGGGCGCCAACGACCAGGCGCGTACCGCCGAAGACTACAAACCGCTGATCGTCGCCTGGAAGAGCGGGGCGGCGGTGCGCCTGTCCGACGTGGCGCGGGTGCGCGACGGCGTGCAGGACGACCGCAACTACGGCTATGCCAACGGCCGCGCAGCCGTGCTGCTGATGGTCAATCGCCAGCCCGGCGCCAACATCATCGAAACCGTGGACCGGGTCACCGGCCTGTTGCCGCACCTGCGCGCCAGCATCGCCACTGCCATCGACCTGACCGTGGTGATGGACCGCACGCCGACCATCCGCGGCTCGCTGAAGGAGGTCGAGCGCACGCTGGTGATTTCGGTGGCGCTGGTGGTGATGGTGGTCTTCCTGTTCCTGCGCAACTGGCGGGCCACGGTGATTCCCAGCGTGGTGGTGCCGGTGTCACTGGTGGGCACCTTCTCGGTGATGTACCTGGCCGGCTACAGTCTCGACAACCTGTCCCTGATGGCCCTCACCATCGCCACCGGCTTCGTGGTGGACGACGCCATCGTGGTGCTGGAGAACATCTCGCGCCATGTGGACGAGGGCATGCCGCCCCGTCAGGCGGCCCTGCGCGGGGCGCGGGAAATCGGTTTTACGGTGATCTCCATGAGCCTGTCGCTGATCGCTGTGTTCATCCCCATCCTGGCCATGGGCGGCATTGTCGGACGGTTGTTTCGCGAGTTCGCGGTGACCCTGTCGGCGGCGATCCTGGTGTCGATGGTGGTGTCGCTCACCGCTACGCCGATGATGTGCGCCAAGCTGCTGCGCCCGCGTCCGCCCGAGAGCGAACGGGGCCGCATCGACCTGGCCATCGGCCGCGCACTGGAGCGCTTGCTGGGCGGCTACCGCAAGAGTCTTGGCTGGGCGCTGCTGCACCCCTGGCTGGTGCTGGCGGTGCTGCTGGCCACCATCGGTTCCAACGTCTATCTGTACAACACCATACCGAAGGGCTTCTTTCCGCAGCAGGACACCGGGCGCCTGCGCGGCTTTGTCGAGGCCGACCAGGCGATCTCCTTCCAGGCCATGAAGGGCAAGATGGACATCTTTCTGGCCATCGTCGGCGCCGACCCGTCGGTGGCCAACGTGGTGGGCTTTACCGGCGGCTCGCAGCGCAACTACGGGTCCATGTTCATCACCCTCAAGCCCATCGGCGAGCGCAAGGAATCGGCGGATGCCATCGTCGGCCGGCTGAGAAAGAAGCTCTCGCATGTGGCCGGGGCGAACCTGTACCTCAGTCCGGTGCAGGACATCCGCATCGGCGGGCGCTCCAGCAATTCCAGCAACCAGTTCACCCTGCAGTCCGACAGCCTGGACGAACTGCGCCTGTGGGAGCCGCGCATCCGCAACGCCATGAGTCGCCTCGACGAGATTACCGACGTGAGCACCGATCAGCAGGACAAGGGCCCGCAAACCACGCTGGTGATCGACCGGGACGCGGTGGCCCGCTATGGCCTGACCATGCGCTCGGTAACCACGGCGCTGAACAACGCCTACGGCCAGCGCCAGGTGTCCACCATTTACAACCCGCTCAACCAGTACCGGGTGGTGATGGAGGCCGCGCCGGGCTACCTGCAGGGGCCGGAGTCGCTGTCGCAACTCACGCTGGTCACCCCCGCCGGCGGGCTGGTGCCCCTGTCGGCGCTGGCCCGCTTCGAGTCCACGCTGGCACCCCTGTCGGTCGCCCACCAGGGGGGCACGGCGGCATCGACGATCAGCTTCGCGCTGCCGGAAGGGCGCAGCATTGGCGAGGCAACCAAGGCTATTCAGGACGCGCTGGCCAAAATTGGGGTGCCGGTGGGCGTCCGTACCAGCTTCGAGGGCTCGGCCGGGGCTTTCCAGAAGTCCATGAGCAGCCAGCCGATCCTCATCCTCGCCGCCATCCTCACCATCTACATCGTGCTCGGCATGCTCTACGAGAGTCTGATCCACCCCATCACCATCCTGTCCACGCTACCCTCGGCCGGCGTCGGCGCGCTGCTGGCCTTGCTGGCGGTGGATACGGAGTTCAGCCTGATTGCGATGATCGGCGTGATCCTCCTGATCGGCATCGTCAAGAAGAACGCCATCATGATGATCGACGTGGCCATCGAGCGCATGCGCCACCTGGGCGAGAACGCCCGCGACGCCATCCACCACGCCTGCCTGCTGCGCTTCCGGCCGATTCTGATGACCACGCTGGCGGCGCTTTTCGGCGCGATTCCGCTGGCCATCGGCAGCGGCGACGGCGCCGAACTGCGCCAGCCGCTGGGCATCGCCATCGTCGGCGGCCTCATCCTCAGCCAGATTCTGACGCTGTACACCACCCCGGTGGTGTTCGTGATGCTCGACCGCTTCCGGCGCGAGAGCCGCACCCGATGACGCCCTGTGGGTCGGAATTTATTCCGACAACACGCGTTCAGTCGGGGAATGTCGGACTGAAGTCCGACCCACAGAAGCAGCCTACCGATTGCCCGTGTTCACAATGAAGACCACCGCCTCCACGCTCCTGCTGCCCCTGTTGCTCGCCGCCTGCACCATCGGCCCCGACTACGCCCGCCC